>CBINJX010000673.1:0-3809 GCA_966251085.1 uncultured Verrucomicrobiales bacterium | reverse complement strand
TCTCCGGGTGATCCCTGCGTGGAGCGCTCCCGAAATTGGCCAAAGTCGAGCTCAGAAGTCAGTAACCAGCCCCTGCTTCGCAACGCTCACCCGCTCTGATCCGCCAGCGCGTGGCTCTCAACTCGATACTCTCAACTATTCACTTTCAGAGGAGTAACCGGCGAGCGGGGCGCGTGAAGGCGTGGAGAAAGCTCCTCCAGTCGGTAGTTCCCAGCTACTTTCAACCGCCGAAGGCGCATTCTCAGTCCCTCAACCCTCAACCAACAACCCTCAACTTTCAGAGAAGCCGCGCCCCATAGATCCCATTCCCCGAGTTCAATACAGACAGTCGCCGAAAGCCCAGAACGACGAAGAAAGCATCCATCCCTCGCCCTGCCGGATGCGGCGCTGATTTCATGCCTGGATGATCTTCTCGCGAACGGCATACCGCACCAGCTCGGCGATCGAGTGGAAGCCGAGACGGCGCATGATGTTTGTACGGTGTGCGTCCACCGTTTTGACGCTGATTCCCAGCCGTGTGGCGACATCCTTGTTGGTGTTGCCTTCCGCGAGCAGCTGTACGATCTCCCTTTCCCGGGAGCTTAACCGAGCGCCTCGGCCACCCTCTTCCTGGCCTCCTTTCACCGTCTTCAGGTGACTTTGGATCAGTAACGCCCCCGCTTTGCCTGCAAAGAACGGCTTGTGATCTGCCACCGACTCGATCGCACTGACCAGCAGCCGCGGGGTGTCACTTTTGAGAACGTATCCATAAGCCCCCGCCTCGAGGATATCTGCAGCCAGGTTCTCGGATTCATGCATGGTGAGGATCAGGATCGCCGCAGACGGGATCTCCTTGAGAATATAGCGAGTCGCATCGATGCCGTTCAGCTCCGGCATACTGAGATCGAGAATGATCACATCGGGCTGATACTTGAGTGCAAGCCGGACGGCTTCCCGGCCATCATCCGCTTCCCACCCCAGCGTCCAGCCGGGCTGGGCTTCGATGACCGTACGAATCCCCTGTCGTACGAGGGGGTGGTCGTCTGCTATGAGGATTCTGAGAGATTTCATGAAGAAGAACGATGTCGTGGAACGACGGCGCGAACAGTCACGCCGTCTTTGCTGATAATATCAAGGCTGCCGCCGAGTTGCCGTAAACGTTCGCGCATTCCCAGAATGCCAATACCGAAGGTACCACCGCCCTGCATCGTCCCCATCTCGGGAGGTAAACCGCGCCCCCGATCGATGATTTCCAACTCCAGTTCGTCCTCCAGGCTCCGCAGGTGCACCCATGCCACAGCGCTGCCAGAGTGGCGGAGCACATTGGCGAGGCTTTCCTGAACCACGCGGAAGAGCGTGGTCTCGACCTCCTGCGAGAGCCGGCCAATTTCCCTCTCCTCCGCTTCAAATCTCACGCCGATGCCACTGCTGCGGCTGAAACGCTGGATATAATCCCGCAGCGCCCTGTACAGCCCCATTTCATCGAGCAAGGGCGGATAAAGCAGATGAGACAAGGTGCGGATCTCGCGGGTGCACTGCTCCACGAGGGCTGCTACATCGGCGAGAGCATTCTCCGAAGCTGTATCACGGCCGGAGAGTCGCTCCTGCACGAGCCCCAGGCTCATGGCAATGGCGACCAGTTGCTGAGCCGTGGAGTCGTGCAGTTCGCGGGCGATGCGTCGCCGCTCCTCATCCTGGGCCTGCATCAGGCGGCCGGAGAGTTCGTGCAGCGCCTCTTCAGCGCGTTTGCGTTCGGTGGTGTCTGCCATGATACCGATAACGGCGGTCGGCTTCCCCTCCGCATCGGCCAGCGCGGTCACCGTAAATGAGACCGGCATGGTGCTTTCATCCCGCCGGGTGACGGTAAACTCCCCGCTCACGCTCTCACCGCGGTCAATTGCCGTCTTGATTTCCTGCTCCTGGCCATCACGGAACTCGGGCGCCAGCAGCTTCACGATGTCGAGGCCGATCACCTGGGAGCGCTGCCAGCCGAAAAGGTCTTCGGCAAACCGGTTGAAGTAGAGGATCTGCCCCATGGGATCCGTCGCGACCACCGCCTCACCGATCCGGTCGAGCAGATGCGCTTGGAATCTCAGCGTGTCCTCTGCCTCTTTTCGGAGGGTGATATCTTCAACCACACCGAGCAGGTAACGCAACTCTCCGGCGCCATCCTGTAGGGTTGAAACCGTCAGATGCCCCCAGACGATTGCCCCGTCTTTTCGAACGTAACGTTTCTCGATTTCGGCAAACCGGCGTTTTCGGGCCGAGAGTTCCTCTATGAGTGCCACGCTCGCCTCCAGATCGTCCGGATGCGTTACATCGGAAACCTTGAGGGTCACCAGCTCTTCCAGCGAGTAGCCGAACATCTCACAAAGGCGGGAGTTGACACGGACAAAGGTTCCATCGGCAATGGAGATCTGGCAGATCCCGATCGGAGCCTGCTCGAACGTCGTACGGAATCGCTCCTCGCTCTCGCGCAAGGCTTCCTCGCTTCGTCTCCGCTCCGTGATGTCGCGTTGAATGGCGACGAAGTGGGTCAGCGTGCCCGAATCATCCGTCACGGGCACCAGCGATATCTCCACATAAAACTCGCTGCCATCCTTGCGGTAATTGATCACCTCGAGCTGAATGGATTCGCGCTTCAGAAGCGCGGCACGCATTTGATCGAGGGCTGCGCGATCGGTTTTTGGCCCCTGAAGCACCCGCGGCGTTTTGCCAATGATCTCCTCCGGGGAATATCCCGTCATTCGCTCAAAGGCTTCGTTGACATAAATGATCCGAGGACCGGGTGGATCAATCGGCATTCCCTCAGTGATCAACACTGCGTCATTTGCATTGATCACCACGCTTTCCAGCAGCCGGATCCGCTCTTCGGCCCGCCGGCGTTCGGTAACATCGAGAACCGTTCCGACCAGATAGCGGGGAGGCTCATGTCCGCTCCGGCTCAGTTCGCCGAGTGCATGGATATATCTTACCGAGCCGTCCGGGAGGACTGCCCGGTATTCCATGTCCATCTGCTCCTTGCCAGCCAATGCTGCCTGAGTGGTGACATCCACCCGGGCGCGGTCGTCAGGATGCACCCGTTCCAGGAAAGCTTCGTAATCTCCCACGAACTGCTCCCGAGCGACTCCGAACACCTCAAACACCTTGTCCGAGCAATCGAGTTTGCCCGTACGGATATCCATGGCCCAGTTCCCCACCAGGGCGATATGCCCGGCGGGCGGTGCCTTTTCGCCGCTGCCGGGTAGTTCGGTCTCAGGCTGGTTGTGTTTTTTTGTAAAGTCCACAGATTGGTTGAAGGGCGAGCTGCACCCTCCGGTCAGGAGGGGGGATAGAGTAAAGGCTCCTTACTACCTCGCAACTCCCCTGCCCCTCACGTCTACAGCGGTTTTCATTCAAATGAGTCTGCCTGTGAGTTCGTGCTCTTATTCCTACTCCCTCCTTCCAAAGCCCGGGGCAGCGGAGAGTGAGTTTTGAGCAATCGGGGACGACCGCCCTCCGGAGCGACGCCTTCCCCGGTGTCCTGGACTTTCTCAACCACCTTCACGCGCCCCATCCGTTGGTTGCTCCTCTGAAAGTTGAGGGTTGAGTGCTGAGGGTTGAGGGACAGAGCAGGCAGATCGGAGCGGGTGAGCGTGGAATGGAGCACTGATTTGTGACTACCCCCCGGCGGTAGGGCGGTCGCGCCGCCGACCGCCGGGAGGGCGCGTGGAGAGCTATTCCACCTCCACCTTGAAAAAGGCACGCGCGGCGCGCGGACCCTACCGGGTGGAGTGACGCGCCATATGGATTCCTTTCTCCACCTCCTTCACGCACCCGGGTTCGTTAGT
>CBINJX010000672.1:0-3809 GCA_966251085.1 uncultured Verrucomicrobiales bacterium | reverse complement strand
AAGCATCGCACTTCTTCCGCAAACGATTTCAGAGCCGCTGCAATCGTTTGCACTCAGGATGCGATCGTCTGGCCACAGCGGCCAATGCTTTGGCCATTTTGGCCAAATGATTCCACTCCAGGTGCAATTGATTACGGAATGGGTGCAATCGATTGCAGAAGTTCAGTAACCGATTGCGGAAATCCTGCGATGCTTCGCTGACTTTCTGCCATCGTTTGCAGGATTTCTGCGATGCTCCGCAGGAAACGGGCGGTGCTTCGCAGCAAATGGCCAGTGCTTCGGTGTCTGAGGCCAAACGTTTCTATCCCAAGTGCAAATGGCAGGTTCAAAGGAGTCGGTCGAGTGCCGATTTGCGAGCAATACCGGACCGCTGCAGTCCCAGATTTGCTCCAATTATTTTTCGCGCTCCCTTACTTGCCTCTTTTACTTGGCATTCTCCCGGGGTTGCGTCCTCTCCACAGCAACGCTACACCCTGCGCTTCCATGCATTCCCTGATCTCCACCCTGCAAAGCGGCCAGGAACTGCCGCCGGCCGATGTGGTCGGCGCCGTTGAGCTCCTCCTCTCTCCTGAGGTCGATGACGCTCAGAAGATGGAGTTTCTGAAGGCGCTGCGCGCCAAGGGGGAAACTGCCGGCGAGATCGCAACCTTTGTCGAAGCGCTGTTAGCTCATGCGGTGGATCCCGGACTCGACCCTGAGAAGCTGCAGGGACCGATGCTCGATGTATGCGGTACGGGCGGTGATCGCATGGAGCTGTTCAACATTTCGACCACGAGCATGTTCGTCCTTGCTGCGGGCGGCGTGGCGGTGGTCAAGCATGGCAACCGGGCAATTACCTCGATGTGCGGCGGCGCGGATGTGCTGGAAGCTTTGAACGTGCGGATCGATCTCCCTCCTGCACGGCTGCGTGAATGCGTGGAGTCGGTGGGAGTCGGCTTCATTTTCGCTCCGAATTATCACCCGGCATTCAAAACGATCGCCCCGGTCCGCAAGGCACTCGCCGCAGAGGGGATCGCGACGATTTTTAATCTCCTCGGCCCTCTGCTCAACCCTGCCCGCCCCGCGTACCAATTTGTCGGCATCTTTGCGCACGACCGCTTACCCGTGTACGCGGAAGCATTGAAGCGCCTGGGTAAGAAACGGGCATGGGCTGTCCATGGAAATGGCATCGATGAACTGTCCACCTCGGGGGCGAGTGATGTCTTTGATATCACCCCAAACGGCGTGCGGCGCTTCGAACTCCATGCCGGCCAGTATGGCATCCCACATGCACATGTGGGGGAGCTGAAAGGTGCCGACAAGGACCACAATGCAAAGCTCCTTCTCGGCATCCTCGACGGCTCCGTGCGCGGCGCCAAACGCGATGTGGTGGTGCTTAACGCCGGGGCGGGATTTGTGGTGACGGGGATCGTCGATGACCTGCAGTCAGGTCTGGAACTCGCCCGCGAGCAGATCGCCAACGGGAAGGCTCTGGAGAAGCTGCATCAGCTCCAGGAGTTTTCTGCGGTGGGGTAAGGGCTGCATTGATACGCCCCGCAAGACGGGGCGCAACCTTGGAGTGCGGCGGCAAGCGCGGGCGAAGATGGGGCGCGACGCCGCTTTGCCAGGGGGGCGCAGGCGGTGGGGAGCGGGAGACAGAGAACTGTGCCGGAAGGAAAAACGCGGCTGTTACATGACACGCCGCCCGGCCCACCGCTCAGGTACGAAGAGCGCACACTCTCAGCTCCACACGCTCTCTACACAGGCACACGACTCTCCCTCCAAGGCGGTGTCGCGCCCCCGCCTTCGCCCGCGGGACTTGCCACCGCACTCCAAGGAAGCGCCCCGTCGGTTGCGCCTACTTCGGTTGCTCGGGCGTGGCGCCCGGCTTCGGCAGATGCTCAAGGCAGTATTCCTGGCCGTCCTTCGCCACGCGGAACTCCAGGTGCGGTGCGCTGATTTCCGTCCGTCCACACACGACGCAGCGATACATCGGCTCGTTTTCCGGAATCCGTGCTTCCTGTTCAAAGCGCCGCCGACGTGACGTTACTTCATTGCGGTGACGGGCGGCAGAAATCAAACCACCACCAAAGAAGAGGAAAAAGTTCGAGAGAGCTACGATAAGGCCGATCCGGTACTCAGTACCAGCGCCCAGAAATTGCAGCATCAACATCGCGGCGGTGAACCATGCAAGCCACTTCACCTTCACCGGCAGAATGAAGAAGAGGTAAATGACTACATCCGGGTAGAAGCGGGCGAACGCGAACAGCAGCGATGTATTCAGCAGGAAATTCGAGTAATCGCCGCCGAAAACGAATGTCGCGGCGGTGATGCCAATCATTCCTACCAGATAGTACCACGTAAATTTGAATGACCCCATGGCCTCCTCGCAGCCATTCCCAACAAACCAGAGGAACAGGAGATAAATCGCGGCAGTGAGCCAGGTCGGAAAGATCCCACCAAATTGCGGAATGAAGATATAGGTCAGTAGACGCCAGATCTGCCCCTCCATCACCAGACGCGGCTGAAGGGTCAGAAGCTCGACAAAATACGGGTTCAGCATTGCCAGCACAAACACGAGCGCATTGAACCCCACGATGATGCGGGGCAGCCCGGGAATGGCGAGAAAGCCGAATTTGGATTCAGCACGGTCGATCCAACTCATGGTGGCGGGAGTGTCAGGGGTGGGATGGCAGGTGACGAGTGAGAAGTTTACACAACGGGGAGAGGTTGTTCTCGTCGTTTTTTCCTTCCTCATCGTGTTCTTCCACAAGAGTGGCCTTGATGTGGAGTTCGGGACGGAGGGGAAGCGCTCCATCAATAGATCATTGATCAATAATCAGCGAGCGCCACTTGGCACTCTCACTTGGCACCCGGCAGTCTCCGCTGACGCATTGACACCACTCCGCTCACGCCTAGGCTCACACGCCGTGTCCTCTGAAGCCGCAGCAGCTGTCAACTTGAAACAAACACCGCTCCACGCCGAACATGTGCGAAGGGGCGCCAAGATGGTGGACTTCGGCGGGTGGTCGATGCCGGTGCAGTATTCCGGGATCATCGATGAGCATCAGACCGTCCGCACAGCCGTCGGAGCGTTCGATATTTCCCATATGGGCCAGTTCTTTGTCACAGGCCCGGGCGCTTGCTCATGGTTGAACCGAATGCTGACGAACAACGCCGAGCGACTCGCCATCGGCCAGTGCCAATACACGCTGCTTCTGAACGATCGTGGGGGCGTCATTGATGATCTGATCGTCTATCGCATTGAGGACCAGCGATATCTGCTCGTTGTCAATGCGGCCAAGACCGACGAGGACTTCGCCTGGATGCAGGGGCATATCTCGGGAGACATTCAGCTCGAGAACCACAGCGCCGCATACGCTGGAATCGCGGTGCAGGGACCGCGCGCAGTGGAGATTCTCGATATGCTCATCGGCGGCCAACCGCGTCCGGCTCGCAACGAGATCCTCACCACCACCATCAACGAAGGGACCTATTTCTTCGCACGGACCGGCTATACTGGGGAGGACGGCTTCGAAGTCTTCTGTCCGGCTAGTCACGCGGCGAATGTGTGGAACGACATCTTGGAAAAAGGCGCACCGCTCGGCATCAAACCCTGCGGATTGGGCTCGCGCGACACGTTGCGCCTGGAGATGTGTTATCCGCTCAACGGCTCGGATCTTTCTCCGGACCATACACCCCTCGAGGCCGGACTCGGGTTCTTTGTGGACATGCAAAAGCCGACCTTTATCGGCCATGGAGCACTCGTGACACAGCGGGAGAACGGCATTCCCACACGCCTCGTCCCGTTCCGTATGACCGGCAAGACT
>CBINJX010000671.1:0-3828 GCA_966251085.1 uncultured Verrucomicrobiales bacterium | reverse complement strand
CGTCACCTGCCCCGGATCTGATCTGCAGGTGTCCGTCCCTCAACCCTCAACTTTCAGAGGAATTGAGCGCCGCGAAACGGCAGACCGGGAGCATTCTGTGAACTCACCCGACGGATGAATGAATGGAATGTAGCGCGCCTCGTGTTTACCGACGTCTGAGAGGTTTCGGGCGCAAACTTCCCTCTTGCCCATAAGTACGCGACGACATCAGATGCGCGCCCTCATGTTCTCTCACGTCGTCATCTTCTGGACAAACCCCGAAAAATCGAACGCCGCCGACGAGCTTCTCGCCGGGGCGGAACAGTACCTGCGTCCGATCCCGGGCGTGAAAAGTTTCCACATTGGCAAGATGGTTCCGAGCCATCGCGAGGTTGTGGATCAAAGCTATCAGGTCGCTCTGAACCTTCAGTTTGAGAACAAGCAGCAGCAGGACGACTATCAGGTCCACCCTCTGCACATTGAGTTCATTGAGAAAGCCTTCAAACCGAACTGCGTCAAAGTCGTCGTTTACGACTTCGAATAGTCCGCACGCGCTCCGTGCAAATGGTGCGGCTGCCTGCTGGCCCTATTTAGTTGCAGCCAGCCGCATCCCCGCGGCGTATTGGGAGTTGGCTTTGGATCTGCAAACTCCATCCCGCGTTCTCCTGTGACCCGGCACTTCCCCCTGCTCTTCTGGTGGCAAGCGGTCCGTGATCTCCGACGGCATCCGCTGCTGGCAATTCTCAATGTCCTCAGCGTAGCGCTCGGGATCGCCGTGTATCTGGCGATCCAGATTGCAAACGGCAGCGCAAACCGGGCATTCGCGGCATCGGTGGATCTCGTGGCAGGCAGGGCGCACCTCGAGGTGCGAGGAAATGTGGATGAGACCTTATGGCCGAAACTCGCCGCGCATCCTGAAGTTTCCGCCGCAACGGGTATGGTCGAGAACACGGTCACGCTGCCCGACTATCCCGGCGAGTATCTGCGCGTGCTTGGAGTCGATTCCTTTACCAGTGAATCCTTTCCAACCTTCGAACTCCATCAGCAGCAGGAAGAGTTCAAGATTGAGGAGTGGCTTGGCCGTCCGGATGGGATTGCGCTGACCGTTGAGATGGCGAATCGGCTTCGCTTACGGCGCGGCGATTCATTCCGAGTCCTGGTGAATGGACAGATCCGCACACTGACGATCATTTCGCTGCTCGACACCAGCGATGCACCCAAGGCGATCGATCCACGTTTCGCCGCAATGGATATCGGCTGGGCTCAGGAGCTTTTCGGAAGGCAGGGCAGCCTCTCCGCTCTGCTCCTTCTTCTCAAGAACCCGAATGAGGCGACTCGCGTGGCTGCGGAGTTGAACAAGATCCTTCCAGCAGATCTCCGCGCGCAGGCACCGCCCCAGCGTTCATCTCAGCTGCAACGAATGGTCTCGGCGTTTCAGCTGAACCTGACTGCCCTGAGCATGGTCTCCCTGCTCGTCGGTGTGTTTCTCGTTTACAACACTGTCTCGGCAAGCGTGACCCGGCGACGGCGGGAGATCGGAATTCTCCGTGCAGTTGGAGCATCGAAGAATGAGGTGCGCGCCCTGTTTCTCGGTGAAGCCTGCGTCTTTGGGGCAATCGGGATCGTCCTGGGATGCGCAGCCGGCGTCCTGCTTGCTCCACTGCTGGCCGGAGCCGTTGGGAAAACGATCTCCTCGCTATATGTGCTGGTCACCATCGGTGAGGTATCGGCGCGGCCAGCGCAGTTTGCTCTTGCGACGTGTTTTGGCATTGGAGCCGTCCTCGCCGGTGCCTGGCGCCCGGCGAATGAAGCAGCAAAAACGGACCCGGTGAAGGCACTTTCTCTGGGCGCCCATATGGAGGAGCGCTCGATGCGCGCGGGTATCTGGGCGTGGATGGCGCTGGGTGCCCTTTTGATCGGTGCGATCACCGCCGGGTTAGCTCTTGCAGGAATGCCTCCGGTTGCCTTCGCTGCAGCTTTTTTTGCGCTCATCGCCTGGGCCTTGCTCGCCCCTCTCAGCGTGCGTCTCCTCGGGCGCACGGCTGCGGCGCTTGCTTCTCCTACTGCAGTACTGTGGCGACTCGCGGCAGACCGGTTCACGAGGGCGGTACATCGCAATGCGATTACTGTTGCTTCATTGGCTACCGCGATCGCGATGATGGCGGGCCTCACGGTGATGATTGTCTCCTTCCGACAAACCGTGATCGCGTGGATAGAGTCAGGTATCGTCGCCGATCTCTTCATTGCTCCCGCCTCCAACGAAACCATCGGACTCAGCGCAAACATCCCTCCGGCAACGCTGGAATGGCTCCATGCCCAACCGGAGGTTGAATCGCTCGATACCTTTCGTGAGCAGCGAATCCTCATTTCTGTGGGAGGAAAAGAACCACAGCCTACGTTGCTAGCGGTCGCGGGCGGGATGTTTCGCTACAACCTGCAGTTTGTCCGAGGGAATGCCGCCGAGAAAGGGGCGCGTATTTTCGCGGGTGAAGCGGTGGCTGTGACGGAGCCGTTTGCCCGGCGATGGGGAGTCAAAGAGGACGACCGCCTTGCATTACAATCCCCATCGGGAGCGGTGACGTTCCCAATCGCCGGGATCTATTCCGATTACACCCGGGATGAGGGACTCATCCTCATCTCACGCGCGGCTTTCGACCGCTATTGGAATGAACCCGGCGTGCAGTCGCTCGCAGTCTATCTGCGCGATCCGTCAAAGGCGCCGGAGTTTGTGGAAACCTTTCGCGAACGATGGAATCCCGCCGGAGAGTTCAATGTGTACTCCAATCGCAGCCTGCGTGAACGCGTTCTTACGATCTTTGATCAGACCTTTGCGGTGACCGCCCTGCTCCGATTCATTGCGATCATCGTGGCCCTCATCGGCATTTTCTTATCGGTGACTACGCTCGTGATCGAGAGAGAACGCGAGACAGGAACACTCCGGGCGGTCGGTGCATCCCGAGGTCAAATCATGCAACTCACCATGCTTGAAGCCGGTCTGATGGGAGCCGTCGCGGCGATCCTTGGGGTACTTGCGGGCTGCACCTTGGCGGTCATTCTCACCGAAGTCGTAAACCCCGCATTCTTCGGATGGAGCATTCACCTTTACTGGCCGTGGTGGACGCTGGTGAGCACGCCAGTTTGGATCGTAATCACGGCGGTGCTTGCTGCATGGCTTCCGGCTCGCCGAGCAAGCCGGGTGAACATCGCGCAAGCGGTCCGGGAGGAGTAATGATGAAGCGCTTTTTCTCAAACCTCCTTGCCTCACTTTTTCTTCTCCCTCTGTTTGTTCACGCGAGCGGCGCAGAGTGGCGCATCGCCCAGCGGGCCTGGCAATACGAGTTTCCCCGCGATCATTGGCCGCATGAGGAATTCAAAACCGAATGGTGGTACTTCACCGGTGAACTCCGGACCAGCAGCGGAAGCCGCTTTGGTTATCAGGTCACCTTCTTTCGCCAGGGAATCCGTCCGCCCTCCGCCCGAGCCAACGGACAATCCCGGTTCGTCGTGAATGATCTTTCCTTTGGTCATGCCGCGTTGACCGACGTGAGCGAAAAGAAATTCCGTTTTGCTCAGATTCATAGCCGGGGAGCCTTCGGCGAGGCTGGTTTCGGAAAACCCGGCACTCCGGATAACCGTATCGCATGGATCGATCCGTGGTGGCTCACCCTCGATGAAGAGGGAAACTATGAGGTACATGTAAAGATTGAAGACGCCGAGCTGACCCTCAGGTATGAGGCCACGAAGCCATGGATTCCCCACGGGGCAGATGGGATCAGCCAAAAGGCCGCGGGAGAAGGTCATGCCTCGCACTACTACTCCGGGACGCGTCTCAAAACGACAGGCACCCTG
>CBINJX010000670.1:0-3834 GCA_966251085.1 uncultured Verrucomicrobiales bacterium | reverse complement strand
ATCGGCGGTATGTTCTATAACGTGTTCGGCGGGGAAACCACCGCGCTGATCCCGAGGGAGGAGATCTACGAGGCGACGGGAATTCAGTTCATGGAGATCAATTCGCTTTACCAGATGATCGCCCTGAAGCGGGATCATCCGGAAATTTTGGCGGCGGCGGATCGGTTTCTCATGATTCCCGATTTCCTCCACTGGATGCTCTGCGGGGCGCGGGTGGGGGAATTTACAAATGCTACCACCACACAGTTTTACGATCCGGTACGTGGACGCTGGTCGCACGAACTCCTCTCCCGGCTAGGTCTTCCGCACCATATCCTGCCGGAGGTGGTACAACCCGGGACAAATCTTGGGCAACTGCGGCCGGATTTGGCTTCCCGGCTCGGACTCGGAATGGTCGATGTGATCGCTCCCGCGACGCATGATACCGGCTCGGCTGTCGTTGCTGTTCCCGCCGAGAACAGTGGTGCCGCCGACTGGGCGTATCTCAGTTCTGGTACCTGGTCTCTGATGGGAGTCGAGGTGACCTCACCGGATCTCTCAGCGCGCGCATGCACACTGAACATGACCAACGAGGGTGGTGTGGACGGCACCTTCCGCCTCCTCAAGAACATCATGGGCCTCTGGATCGTCCAAGGGTGCCGACGATCCTTTGAAGCGAGAGGAGCGGCCTTGAGTTATGAAGGTCTTCTCCGGCGTGCCGCGGAGGCGCCGGCCTTCCGCTGCCTCATCGATCCCGATGATCCACGCTTCCTCAACCCGGACGATATGCCGGACGCGATCACCGAGTTCTGCAGAGAAACCGGGCAGCCGATGCCCGAGACCGAAGGACAATTCATCCGCTGCGCCCTGGAGAGTCTCGCCCTGAAGTACGCCATGGTGCTCCGCTGGCTGGAGGAAATGACTGGCCGTCCAATCAATGTGGTTCACGTGGTGGGTGGGGGAGCGCGAAATATGTTGCTGAACCAATTCACCGCAAATGCCTGTAACTGCCGGGTACTGGCCGGTCCAATCGAGGCAACTGGATTTGGAAACCTCCTCGTGCAGGCTCGTGCTGCGGGTGAATTGGGGTCACTTTCCGAAATGCGTGCTGTCTCCCGGATGGAAGCAGGGCTTCAGGAGTTTACTCCAAAGGAGGCCTCGCTGTGGGCCGAGGCGCGTGCCCGGTTTGCCAAGTTGGTCCAAGAAGCGCCGGGCATTCCCACCACGGCGGCGTAGTCTCTTTGTGCCTTATGTGCCTTTTAGTGGCTAAATCTTCATTTTCGCAGCACGTTCTCAGCTCTGTTCTCTCCGCCCCCGTATGCGCGTAACGTTGTTTATCCCCTGTTTCATCGATTCGCTTTATCCGCATGTTGCGATGTCGATCGTGAACGTCCTCGAGCGATTGGGACACACGGTTGATTACCCCGAGCAGCAGACCTGCTGCGGACAGCCCCCTTTCAACTCCGGTTATTGGGACGAAGCCCGTGCCGTGGCTTCGCGACAAATGACGGTCTTCAAAGATGCGGAGGTGGTCGTCTCGGCATCTGGATCGTGTGGCTCGATGTTCAAGGTATTTTACCCGGAGCTTTTTCACGGGACGCCACAGGAGGCAGAGGCCAAGGCGCTTTCGGCGAAGACGTGGGAATTCTCCGAGTTTCTGGTGAACAAACTGGGAGTGCGCGATGTAGGCGCGCGGTTCGAGGGGAGGGCGACTTTCCACGATGGCTGCCACGGTCTGCGCGAACTCGGAACGAAGCAGGCGCCCCGCGAGTTGCTCCGGGCGGTGAAGGGGCTCGAGCTGGTCGAGATGTCCGAGGCCGAAACGTGCTGCGGTTTCGGCGGTACTTTTGCCGTGAAATATCCGCAGATCTCCACCGCGATGGCCGAGGTGAAGTGCCACTCCATCATGGAGAGCAAAGCGGATGTAGTGATTTCCAACGACTCCAGCTGTCTCATGCAGATCCAGGGATGGCTGGATCGGAATGTCGGCACGGTGAAGTGCCTCCACCTCGCAGAAGTTCTCGCCCGCCAATGAGCCTCGCCACACTCCCCCAACAGCAGTTCCACGCGGATTCCACTATCACCACGCGTGATGTCCCTCGTCGCGATTTCATCCGGAAAGCGCTGCGTGGATATGAGATCAAGCGGGATGAAACCAAGGCGACGTTTACCGATTGGCAGCAGGCCCGGAATGCGGCTTCGGCGATCAAATACGAGGGGGTAAACAACCTCGGTAAGTGCCTGGAGGAGTTCGAAAAGAACTTCACCGCGCGCGGAGGAAAGGTTTTCTGGGCCAGTAACGCCCAGCAGGCGCGTGATTACATCCTGAATCTCGCAGCGGCGAAGGGTGTCCGCTCCATCGTCAAATCAAAGGCGATGACGAGTGAGGAGATTCACCTCAATCCGGCGCTGGAAAAGGCAGGCTACAAGGTGGTCGAGAGCGATCTGGGGGAGTTCATTCAGCAGCTGAAGAACGAGCCGCCTTATCACTTCGTCTTTCCGTGCATGCACCTGAAGCGTGATGAGATCAGTGCGCTTTTCGAGCGGGAGATCGGGAGCGCGAAGACGGATTCGCCCGAGGAGCTGACGATGATCGCGCGGCGGTTCCTGCGGCGGACTTACATCGAGGCGGATATGGGCATCTCCGGAGCGAACTTCATCGTAGCGGAGACCGGGATGATCTCGATCACCGAGAATGAAGGAAACGCCCGCCTCACAGTGGCTCTGCCGAAGATTCATGTGGCGCTGGTGGGAATCGAGAAGGTCGTGCCGCGTCTGGCGGATCTGGCGCTCCTGCATCCGATGCTCGGTACGGCCGGCACAGGGCAGCACATGACTTGTTACAACTCGATGTACGGTGGCCCCAAACAAGAGGGGGAGGCGGATGGGCCGGAGGAGTTTCATGTCATCCTGCTCGATAACCATCGGACACGGCTCCTGGCGGACCCGGAGCAGCGGGATGCTCTCCACTGTATCCGCTGTGGAGCCTGCCTGAATGTCTGCCCGATCTTCAAGAACATCGGCGGTCACGCTTATGGCACGACTTATCAGGGACCGATCGGTTCCGTGATTACCCCGCATTTCCGGGGACTCCAGGACTGGAAGCATCTCTCCGGGGCATCTTCGCTCTGTGGGGCCTGCACCGAGACCTGCCCGGTGAAGATCGATATTCATCATCATCTCCTCCATAACCGCCGCAATGCCGCCCGGGAGAAGCCGATGCCCGGCGAGAAATGGCTATGGCGCGCCTTTGTTTTCCTGATGAAGCGTCCTGCTCTGTATACGGTTCTTTCCCGGTTGGCTCCGTTGGGACAGAAGTTGCACCCCGCAGTGAAAGGCAGTGCACTGGACCCGATGCATGCCTGGACCGAAACCCGTGAGTTTCCCGAGGCAGCCCCGACCAGTTTCCGTGATCAATGGCGTGTCAGAAAGGCAGGTGGCAAATGAGTGGTGATCGTGAAGCGATCCTGGGCCGAATCCGCGAGGCGCTGCAAGTGCCTGCACCAAGACGGCATGAGGCTCCCGTTCGTGTACCCGAGGGAGGAAATGTCACGACGCAGTTTCGCGAATGGCTGCCTGCCGTCGGCAATGCCTTGGACGAACAGGTGGCATTATTTGCCAAGATGAGTGTCGGTTTGCGGACAGAGTTCCACGAATGCACGGATGCCGCCGCCGCGGCAAAGTTGATCGCGGGAACTGCGGTGCAGGAGGGCTGGAAGCGATTCGCGCTCCACAAGGGGGAGCTCTGTGACGCTGTAGCCGCTGCTTTGCCGGAAGGCTTGGAACTGATCCGTACGGATGAGGGGTACGATAAACTTGCGCGGGAGAGCTGCGAGGGAGGGATGACGGAATGTG
>CBINJX010000669.1:0-3843 GCA_966251085.1 uncultured Verrucomicrobiales bacterium | reverse complement strand
GGCAACGGCCAGCCGTGGGACGACCATGGTGACATCATGAACCACGCTAAACATGCCAAAGCGAGCGACCAGGCCATCGCCGGTTTGATCACCGACCTCAAGAACCGTGGCCTGCTGGACGAAATCCTGGCGCTCAATGGGAAGCCGTCGGTTTTCCAATGCCGACGGTTTGTCGAGTTGGTTCGGGAGGCGGGCGGTCCGGAAATGGATGAGATCATTCTCCGCGATGAGTTCCAGCATCGTCTCGATGCGGCGCTCATCGAGCGCATTGCGACCGTCCGGAGCGGCGGTGCAACGCCTATTGAGTACCTGGTGTACGGCGCAGGTGAGTTTCTCGATCACGTCGTGCAGGCTGGACTGCGTCCGGTGATCCTCAGCACGACCGTTCAGGAGCGTGTAGAAGAGGAAGCTCGGCTGCTGGGAATCGCGCACTATTTCGGTCCCCACATCTATGGAGGTACAGGTGATCCGCTGCAGTTCTCCAAACACGCCGTCTTCCAGCGGCTCCTGCGGGAGGAGGGGATCACCGGGGAGCACCTGCTTTCGTTCGGCGATGGACCGGTCGAGATCCGGGACACCAAACAACTCGGTGGACTGGCAGTCGGCGTTTGCACAGATGAATCGGTGAACGGCTCCGGCCGGATCGACCCGCGCAAACGCACGCAGCTCGTAGCTGCCGGCGCGGATGTAATCATGCCCGACTTCCGCGACGCCGCCGCTCTGCTGGATGCGATGCGCGGATTATGACTACGCGAATGCCCCTTGATCTCTCGCGCCTCCGGGTTCTCCCGCTCGCGGAGCGTGAAAGCCTGAGTCGCGTCGAGGATATCCTGATCCAGCCCAACTCCCAGCCTTGGGAGTGTGCGCGCGAGGTATCGGAACGCATCATGGAATGCGCGCAACGAATCCGCGAGGCGCGGGAGAGAGAGGCCTCGGTGATGCTCATCTATGGCGCGCACCTGCTAAGGAACGGCGCTGCTGTTCTGATGCAGCAACTGATGGCAGACGGATGGGTCACACATCTGGCCACCAATGGAGCCGGTACGATCCATGACTGGGAATTCGCATGGCTGGGGCGCTCGACGGAGAGCGTCGAGCGCAATGTAGTGAAAGGCACGTTCGGCACTTGGGACGAGACAGGCCGCTGCATTCATCTAGCCCTTCTGGCCGGTGGTCTCCAGGGGGCTGGCTACGGTGAGGCGCTGGGGCGCTTCATCTTCGAAGATGGTGTCGAACTTCCCGCAGCCGATGAATTGAATGCGATGCTCCGCGCGGATCCTGCGCATCCGCTGGCGCCTGCGCGCGCAGAGCTTCTCGTGGCGATGCATCGCCATGGATTGCAAGGCGGACATCACCACATTCCGCACGCGTGGAAACATGCTTCGATCCTCGCTGCGGCTTACCGGTTGAAAGTTCCTCTCACGGTACATCCGGGAATCGGTTACGACATCATTTCCAATCACCCGATGTTCAACGGTGCGGCTATTGGCCGGGCCGCCGAGGTCGATTTTCGGAAATTTGGTGCGGCGGTGGACGCTTTGGATGGTGGCGTGGTGCTCTCGATCGGTTCGGCGATCATGGGCCCGCAGGTGTTCGAGAAGGCGCTGAGTTGCGTGCACAACTTGCGGTTTCAGGAGGGGCGGACCGTGGTATCAGGGCACAGCATCTACGTGGTGGATCTGCAGGATGGCGGAGGTTGGGATTGGACACGGGATGGTGAGCCGCCCAAGGAGAATCCCGCGTACTATCTGCGTTTCTGCAAGAGCTACTCCCGGATGGGCGGAGCCATGCACTACCTCCAGTGCGACAACGCGCGGTTCGTGCATGGATTGTATCACGAGCTTTGCCGCAAATGAACCGTGAGCGCTTCGAGGAAATCACCGGGCGTTACGCGGACCTGCGAATAGCGGTGGTTGGAGACTTCTGTCTGGATCGGTATCTGGAAATCGATCCCGCGAAGGAGGAAGCCTCGATTGAGACAGGTTTGCCGGTTCACAACATAAGCAACGTTCGGGCACAGCCGGGTGGGGCTGGTACGATCCTATGCAACCTCGCGGCACTCGGCATCGGCGAGTTGCATGCAGTCGGTTTCTGCGGCGACGACGGTGAAGGGTATGAACTGCGTCGTGCTCTGGGTAAATTGCCCGGGGTTCGGCTCGATCGCTTTCTAACCTCGCCTGACCGGCACACATTTACCTACTGCAAACCACTCGTCGTGGAGCAGGGAAAGCCCCCGCGTGAACTGAGCCGTCTGGATTCCAAGAACTGGACACCCACTCCGATGGGGCTGCAGTGCGAATTCGCGGAAAGTATCCGGACGCTGGCCAGAAATGTAGATGCGATCCTTCTGCTGGAGCAGACCGACGTGCCGGAAACCGGTGTGATCACACAGATTGTCCTGGATGCCGCGAAACAGGTTATCAAGGACAGACCGGGGCTTTTGGTGCTTACGGACAGTCGGCGAGGACTGCGTTCCTTCCCGCCATTGGCTTTCAAGATGAATGTCGCGGAATTGGCCCTGATGTTAGGTGAGCAGCCGCCTTTGCACTTGGATCGTGTCAGGTCCGGCGCTGCGGAGTTGGCGAAGCGGAATGCGCAGCCTGTGTTTGTCACGATGTCCGAGTTGGGGATCGTCGGGGCGGACGCATCGGGTGCAACCGTGCATGTTCCCTCGCAGCCGGTACACGGCGAGATCGATATCGTCGGAGCAGGGGACTCCGTTACCGCAAATCTATCAGCAGCGTTAAGTGCGGGGGCAACCCTCCTCGAGGCGATGGAGTTGGCGATGGCTGCCGCGTCCATTGTGATTCACCAGCTCGGCACTACCGGAACAGCTGCCATTGCGCAGATCGCGAGCGAACTGATACCACAGGAGTGATTCTGTTTTTCCCGAATGAGAGCAGCCAGCGAGCAGGGGGCGTGAATGCGTAAGGAAATTGCTCAGTGCCCAGTGCGCAGAAGTCCGTAAATAGCCCCATCTTCGCCACGCTCATCTGCTCTGAGCTACCGATACATGGCTAAACGACGAATCTCCTGTACCAGGAAGGATGCGAAAGCCCGATCCTCAGACGCCCGCGAACTTGGACATTCGGGAGTCGCGCGGTCCTGCTGGACTCAAAGCCCTTCCAGTTCCGGGTTCGTCGTCCGATGGTAGGTTTTAGTAGCGATCACGAGCTGATAGCTCGTTCCTAGATCCTGATAACGTGCGTCGGCTTCTCGGTCCTTTCGGGAATAACGCTCATCCTTCCGCACACTCGCCGTGGCGGCCTTTTCGGTGAGTGGTTCATTGAAGATCCACTTTGATTCCCCTGCGTTGAGATCGAGAAGCGTATCGATTACTCCCTGCTCAAAAGGTTTGGCAGAGACATAGGAGATCCAAACCGCCTTTCCATCGACAAAGCGGATCGTGATTTTGAAACCATTCTTCTGAAAGACATGGCCCGGCAATGCGGGGAAGGCAGGGTTCGGCTCCAGCGACATTACACCGTACCGTTCCCGGCACTGAGCGAGCGTCTCGCCGAGGCGAGCATCGGCACTGGCAATGAAAGCCGACAAAGCAAAGAGGGATAGAACCGTTTTCCGCATGGCGGGAATCTTACAACCTGTTTTCTGCGGGTCACGCCTTTCCGGGATCACTGACGTAGAATCGAGAAAGCGCCGATATGGTAAAGAATAGAGGAAGGTGTATGGGCGAGTGCACTTCCGGGGAACGCTGACGTCATTGACGCCGAGTATAGTCGAGTGCGACTCGGTGATTTGCCGGTGTATCGAAAGTGCTCGGCCGGGAGCATCGCGGTACCATGGTGCAGAATTCACCCCTTAAAACGAGTTGATCGAGTGTCA
>CBINJX010000668.1:0-3843 GCA_966251085.1 uncultured Verrucomicrobiales bacterium | reverse complement strand
ATCTACAACGGGGGTGATACCGGTCCGGTGACGATCGGGGAAAATGTGAAGGGCGGTGCCGGTGCTGATTCCGGAAAGATCGACTCGGCGGGGAATATCAGGAGCGTAACCATTGGAGGTTCGCTGATCGGTGGCACTGGCGCGCAGGGGACCATTCCTGATTTCAATGGCGTCCTTCACCCGAGCCAGATTTTTGCCGCGGGAAACTTGGGGGCCGTAAAGATCGCGCACGATGTGCGAGGAGATGCCGGCGGCGGCTCAGGCTCGATCCGTGCCAATAATGAGCTTACATCGGTTACCATCGGTGGCTCGTTGGTTGGTGGCTCTGGTAACGGTAGCGGCTGGGTCTGGGGGCAACTCCGGCTCGGCGACGTCAGCGTCGGGCACGATCTGAAGGGCGGGTCGGGAGCGCTCTCAGGGAACATCGGTTCTGCAGGCGCCATTTCTTCGGTTGTTATCGGTGGCTCCTTGATTGGCGGTTCCGCGAACTCCGCGGGACAGATCCTCGCGAATCTCGGCGTCGGATCCGTTCGCATTGATGGTGATCTTATCGGCGGTACAGCGGTTGGCACTGGTGTCGTCGGCAGTGCGCAGCGTGTAACGATCGGCGGTTCGCTGATTGGCGGCACCGGTGACTTCAGCGGGGTTATTGTTAATGTTGGGATCGATCTCGTCTCCGTGCGCATTGCGGGCGATATCATCGGCGCCAGCATCACCGGGACCACCGGCACGTTGAGCAACTCCGGTTATATCGGAAGCGACCAACGAATCGGCAGTATCTTCATCGGTGGCTCCATCATCACAGGCTCGGATGCGAGCACGGGCGGTGACCTGATCGCAAATGCCTCAATCAGGGCGGACCTCGATCTTGGCTCGCTTACCGTCAAAGGTGGTTTGATCGGGAATGCTGGTAGTCAGGGACTGACGCTCGTCACGATTTCCGCCCGGGGCCAGGCAAGCCCCACAGCCACGGCAGACGTGGCGATCGGCACCGTCAAGATTGGCGGACGCGTGGAGTTCGCGCAGATTCTCGCCGGATACGATCAGAGCCTGGCTGGCTCTAACGCCGATGCACAGATTGGCACCGTCACAGTCGGCGGCGATTGGGTTGCGAGCAGCATTGTCGCGGGAGCGGTCAACCTGGGAGCGGACGATGCCCCGGGGGGCGCAGGTGCAAACGCGGACAACGTGCGTTTTGGCGACGAACACGATGCAAAGATTGCGGAGGCAGGTGAAGCGCCGCGGATTTCTTCACGGATCGGCAGCATCACGATTGCGGGTGAAGTGTTCGGCACGTCCGCGACCTCGTTCAGCGCTGCCGACCGTTTCGGCTTCGTGGCCGAGGAGATCGGTTCTCTGAAGATCAATGGCCGAAATGTCGCCCTCACACCGGGCGCGGGAAACGATGGACGCCCGCTCGGGTTTTTCACCAGCGGAGTCACCTTCGATGTCACGGTCCACGAGTTCTCCGCGCCCATCGTCTTCTCCATGCCTGCACTGGTGCCTGCGGCCAGGCTCGTGAATGCCAGCACGGTGATATACACCGATAGCGACGGTGACCGGGTTACCGTGAAACTCTCCCGGCCGCTTCTGACCGCCGCAAACGTCAACAGCGTCTTCCGTTTCGACGTCGGTACTGTCGGTGGACCGAATGTGGAGCCACAACAGCTTCAATTGATTGATCTCGGGCCTCTCGCCACGAACGGTCTCAACGTGACTGTTTCCGTGGCTCGCGGGCAAGGCGATGGACTGGCCCAGATTGGTGCGATCCGCGCGGACACACTTTCACTCGGAAAGATCAGCATCGAGGGCGACCTGAGCGGGCTGCGCGCTTTTTCGAACTCGGCTAATGTGCCTGCCGTGGGTTCGCTGGTCGTGCGTTCCCTTGGGCGGTATGGCTTGGACACCCAGCCACCTGCTTCCGCCACTTTTACGCCGGAACTGAACCTCGACGTTGCAGGTAGCATCGGGAAGCTGTCGGTACAGCAAGATATCGCCGGTACCCAGATTGCGGTGGCCGGCAGCATCGGCTCCATCAACATCGGCGGATCGCTGCTCGGCGCTCACGGCACCGGGCGGATCACTTTCGGCGGCAATTTGGGGAAGGTGAAAATCGGTGAACATCTGCAAGGCGGTGTCGCCAGCCCCTCTGGAAGTATCCAGGGCAATGGCAATATCACCTCCGTGACTGTTGGAGGATCGATCATTGGCTCGACTGGCGGAGGCTCGGGACGGATCGCCACCGCTGCGGGTTCCATCGGTAATGTAAGCATCGCGCACAACGTGATCGGCGGCACCAACAGCAACGACGGGCTCATCATTGCGACAGAGCGGATTGGCTCACTCGATATCGGCGGATCTCTTGTCGGTGGTATTGGCTCGATCAGCGGTCGAGTCTTTGCGGATGAGATCGGGTCGGTGAAGATCGGCGGCAATCTCATCGGTGGAGCGCACGACCGCACCGGGCATCTCGGTGCGGTGACGTTCGGCAACCTCACCATTGGCGGCTCGATGATCGGCGGCACCGGTACTCGCAGCGGCACACTGACGGTGGACGACGTTGGCGCGGTCAGCATTGGTCACGACGTCCTCGGTGGCAGCGGGGGTGAATCCGGACGGATCTTCTCCACTGGAGAGCTGGGGAGTCTCACGATCAGAGGTTCCCTGATCGGTGGCAGCGGAGCGCACAATCCTGCACCAGGAAACTTCGGGCAGGTTTCAGCAGGGGGGGACATCGGACCGGTCAAGATTGGACATGATGCCAGTGGGGATGCCGGAACCGGAACCGGCTCGATTATCGGCGCGAGGATTGGAAAAGTCAGCATTGGCGGCGCGCTCATTGGTAGCTCGGGAGAAGACTCTGGTGAGGTGTTTGGGCAACGCGGACTCGGTCCTGAGAAAACGGGGGGCGACATCCTTGGCGGTGATGGCCGGAATTCGGGCCGGTTGGCGACTTTTGCATCTGCGGGGCCGATCAAAGTCGGTGGCTCTCTAATCGGTGGCACCGATGTGGGCGCCGGGAGTATCAGCAACGACAATCAGGGCGGAGCCATACAGATCCGTTACGACATATTGGGAGGATCTGGGTTCTTTTCAGGCCTGATCACCGGATCCGGTTTCACAGCGGTTACTATCGGTGGTTCGATGGTAGGCGGCTCCGCATCGACAACCGGCGTTCTTATTGGTGGGGAACTCGGCACGGTCAGCATCGGCGGCAACCTGATCGGCTCCAGCATCACAGATCCGCAGCTTTCCCTCGATCAAACCGGCTATGTGGGAGGCACCCGGATTGGAACGGTAAAAATCGGCGGTTCGATCATTGCCGGCATGGACGCCAGCGGGACCGGGGAATTGACGAAGAACGGCTCAATCCGCAGCCGCTTCGATATCGGGGCGGTCAATGTGAAGGGGAGCCTGATTGGTAACGTCACACCCACTGGCATCACCCCTGTGGTGATCAGCGCCGTGGGACAGTTGACGCCGTCCGGCGAAACCGATCTTGCGATTGGAAAGGTCACCCTCGGACGCAACGTAGAGAGGGCGAACATTTTCGGTGGCTACGATCCGGAACTCAGCACATTCCGGGATGGTGTGCAGATTGGAACCGGCGCGACTGGTTTGCCAGCAACCTGGTGGCGGGGATCATCAACTTAGGTGCGGATGACGCGCCGGATGGCAGAGGTCCGGATACGGACAACCTGAACTTCGGTGACGAGCACGACACCTTCATCGGCCTCGGGAGCCTCACAAACCGCATCGCGAAGATCATCATCGGAGGCAGCGTCATCGGCACTGCTGCGGCGGACGATCACTTTGGTTTCTCGTCTGTGGCGATCGGCTCTT
>CBINJX010000667.1:0-3847 GCA_966251085.1 uncultured Verrucomicrobiales bacterium | reverse complement strand
GCCCCCACCGGGCGCAATGTTCTCGTCGGGCGGCGCATGACGCGGGGGCGGCGCGACTCCTTCGAGAGGAGATTCGTGGCGAGGCTGGGGGTGGAGGTCAGCCAGCGAGCGTGGGCGCGTGAAGAAAGTGCTCAGTGCTCAGATGTCAGTACTCAGCATCAGCGCCGCTCGTTCTTTCCCTCTGATCTGCCGATTCGCGGCTCTCAACTCTCAACCCTCAACTATAAACTTTCCCCCTACATCCCCAACTGCCCCTGGATCTGCTGCATCGTCCCCTGCAGTTGCGGAAAGCGCCCCTGCTTTATCCACTGATCGAACGTCTGGCTGAGTTGTTGGTCCCGGACCACTGAATCATCCTCGGGAGCCGTGGAAACAGTGAGCAGGTTTTCGGAGACGAACGATGCCGGAGTGGCGAGCGCCTTCAGGAGCTTCGTTTTTTCGGGAACCGAAACATCACCACGCGAAAGATACGCCTCCAGTGCCTGCAGCTGCGCCGGGTCGGCAAGATTCGCCTTTGCGTAATAGTCGGCACGCAAAAACGGGCGATCTGCCAATTCGTTCGGATTGGCATTGAGATAGTTCATCACCTCCAGAGGCGCCATGGCGCTGAGACGGTCCAAGGCGACTGCGGAAGCTCGCCGGAGTTCCTCGTTTTCTCCGCGAAGGAGATTGGCCATATCCGGGACAAAGGTCGGATCCTCGCTGTAAACCACCACATCGAACGATTCCAGGAAACCGGCGGACGGCTGCAGTTTCCACGGTTCGTGGGCTAGCATTTCACGGACTTTGCCGGCGAGGTACGGCTTCGATTTTGGATCGTGCCAGGCGACATTGCGCATCGCTACCGCCCATTCATCTGGGCTTTCCTTGGTCTGTAGTACTTCGCGCGAAATCACAGCCGCGGCATCGCTGCCGGTCTTTTTGGAAATTTGCCCGAGCACATCGAGCAGGAGAGTCCGCATCGTGGGGGCGGATGCCAGGACGCCTCCTTCGCCGATCATGAATTCCTGCCGGGTTGGAATGTCTTTGCCGCTCTCCAGGAATGCCCGGATCGCTGCGGTGGCTTGCGCCGGATCAGCATTCAGAAGATCGCGGCGCAAGGCATCCAGGTCTGCATCGCTCGCCTGACCGGATTGCAGCCGGGCGAAGATGTTATCGATCCCGTCCAGTACTGGGTTGCCTGACGACGGGCGCGCTTCTGTCTCATCGGCCCGTGCTTCAGTCTGCGCAGGCTGGGCGGGAGTTGCCGCTGGTCCGGCCTCTGTATCCGTGGGCAGTTCGGGGGAACGTAGCAGGTAAACAATCGAGCCTAAAACAAGAGCCCCGGCGAGCGCCGCCAGGACCACCATCACCAACCGATTTTTCATGCAAAGAATTAGAGGGCGCTATCGCAGATAGCCCCAGATGAAATTGGCAGCGGCGGCGTCAATGATGCGAATTCCACCCTGTGCGAATGGATACTCTGAGCCGGAAACAATCACGGCTGCGACATACAGCCGGCCATCGTTTCCGGCTGCAAAGACCGGTCCGCCACTCATCCCTCCTGCAAAATACGCGCCGCGGCTTTCGAAAAAGCTGCTCCATGTGGAGCTGAATCCTCGGTCCGGCACCACAATCGTCGGGAAATCACCCGAGTATTTTCCCTCCGCCGCGTAGCCGACTGCAATCTTGTAGCGGCTAGTGTTCGTGAGTAGCGAAGAATCGTTTGCCCACCATGCATGCGCCCCCTTTGCGATCGGCTCGGGAAACCGAACTCCTCCCATGTCCGAGGCGAAGGTGCGGGTACTGGAAGTTCCGTACCGGGTCGAACTCTGGCGATAACCACCAAGAAGGAAAATCCGCTTGGCATTGTGCTCCGAGCGAACTGTGTCCCCGTGAGCCGCCCTGCGGAAGAGGACATCCGTCGACCAGCCATTGTCCGGGTCGTAAAGATTGTGCCCTGCGGTAAGGATCGACTTCTTCCGAATTACCACCCCGGAGCCGATGTAGTCATCGCCACCACTCTCGAAAAAGAGCTGACCGACCAGGTTGAACGGCATGCGGCCGGTCGCCTTTTTCCCGAGCTTTGTAGGATAGCCGGTTGCGTGGACGGATGCGCCTGCTGCGAGCAAGGCTAGACAGAGAAGAGCAACGAGACGCTTCATTGTAAAAGGGGCAGCAACGGACGCAGAAGGTATTCGCAATATTCGAGCCTGCAACCGTAGGGGCTCAACGAAAGTAAACATCCTGCGGTATTTCCATCGGGAAAGATAAAGCCGCCCGTCCGGAGCGGCTTTATCCAAGGTGAAGTTGCTCAACGCCTTACGACTCAGACGTCGTAGTACATGTGGAACTCGATTGGATGCGGGCGGAGGCGAAGCTGATCGTAATCTTTGATGCGCAGCTCGATGAGGCTCTCGATGAGATCCCCGGAGAATACATCGCCGCGCATGAGGAACTCGTGATCGGCCTGCAGCGCTTCCACCGCACCCTTGAGGGAGTCGGGCGCATGCGGGACGGAGGCCAGTTCCTCCGGTGGGAGTTCGTACAGGTTCTTGTCGAGCGGATCGCCCGGGTGAATGCGATTGATGATCCCGTCGAGCCCCGCCATGAGCTGCGCGGCCATACAGAGATAGATGCAGCTCGAGGGATCCGGGGTGCGGAATTCGATCCGCTTCGATTTCGGACTGTCGCTGACCGGGATGCGGATTGCGGCGGAGCGATTCCGGGCCGAGTAGGCGAAGTTCACCGGCGCTTCATAACCCGGGACCAGACGCTTGAAGGAGTTGGTCGTAGGGTTGGTGATCGCAGTGAGCGCGCGGGCGTGTTTGATGATGCCGCCGATGTAGAAGAGAGCGGTTTCGGAGAGTCCGGCGTAACCGTTGCCGGCGAAAAGATTGTTCCCGCCTTTCCAGATCGACTGATGGCAGTGCATGCCGGAGCCGTTGTCGCCAAAGAGCGGCTTCGGCATGAAGGTGACCGTGCGGCCATGCCTCCTGGCGACGTTCCGGATGATGTATTTGTAGAGCTGCAGGTTGTCGCCGGTGCGGGTGAGGGTATCGAAGACAAAATTGATCTCGTTCTGACCGGCGGTGGCGACTTCATGATGATGCCGCTCCACACGGAGGCCGTGCTCTTCCATCTCGAGCACCATCTCGTTGCGGAGGTTCTGCTGGGTATCGGCTGGCGGCACAGGGAAGTAGCCTTCCTTGTGTCGGTGCTTGTAGCCGAGATTCGGGAACTCCTCGGTGCCGGAGTTCCAGATGCCTTCGGTGCTGTCCACCGTGTAGAAAGAGGTGTTGCTCTTCACATCGTAGCGGACGTCATCGAAGACAAAGAACTCCGCTTCCGGCGCGAAGTAGGAGATGTCGCCCACTCCCGATTGTTTCAGGTATGCCTCCGCGCGTTCGGCGACACCACGGGGATCACGATTGTACGGCTCTTTGGTGATCGGATCGTAGATGGAGCAGACGAGGGAAAGCGTCGGCTCATCGTTGAACGGATCGATCATCGCTGTCGCCGGATCGATGATCGCCAGCATGTCGGAGTTGTTGATCGCTTTCCATCCGCGGATCGAGGAACCATCAAATGCCACGCCCTCCGGGATGCAGCGTTCAAAGGCCTCGCGAGCGGTAGTGGTCACATGTTGCCATGTGCCGAGCAGATCACAGAATTTGAAATCGACCAGCTTGACGCCGTGTTCCTCGGCAAAGGCGATGACTTCATCGCCGTTCTTCGCACGGATGAATTTGTCGGGCATGTTTGTAAGGTGGCTCGACGATCCTTCGCGGCGGGCGGGAGGTGTGGCTGTAGTGAATGACGAATGACGAATGACGAATGACGAATGACGAATGACGAATGACGAATG
>CBINJX010000666.1:0-3852 GCA_966251085.1 uncultured Verrucomicrobiales bacterium | reverse complement strand
TTGCCTCGCGATTTCGCTGTGATCCGCGTGCCGGATACCTTGCGGGCGCTGCAGCGGATCGCGGCTGAGTACCGTCGCATCCTGCCGCTTCAGGTGATCAACATCACCGGCTCAAACGGCAAAACGAGCACCAAGGATCTGACTGCCTGTGTCCTCAGCGAGCGGATGCAGACCTGCAAGACCGAGGGGAATTTCAATAACCATATCGGTCTCCCCCTGACGATTCTCCGTACACGGAAGACCGATCAGGTGGGCGTCTGGGAAATCGGGATGAACCATCCCGGAGAGATTGCGCCGCTGGCAGCGATTGCTTCACCGGACGTGGCGATCATTACCAACATCGGAGTCGCTCACATTGAATACCTTGGCAGCCGCGAGGCCATCGCACAGGAAAAGGGAATGCTGGCTGAGGCTCTCAAGCCGAGTGGGTATCTTATCCTGAGTTCCGAAGACGACTTTACACCATCCATAGCGAAGAGAACGAAAGCGGACGTCATTACCGCAGGGATCGACAAGGGGGATGTGCAGGCTCGCGATCTGCGGCCTCATTTCAATGGAGTGCGTTTCCGCCTCCATGCCGATGGGCAGAGTGTCGAGGCAGAGTTGCCGGTGCCCGGTGTTCACATGGTTCGTAACGCGACCCTAGCAGTGGCTGCGGGTCGCGTCTTTGGACTCAGTCTTGAGGAGTGCGCCGCTGGAATCCGAAAACTTCAGCTCACGAAAGGGCGTCTTGAGCAGAAGATCATTCGCGGAATCCACATTCTCGACGACACCTACAACGCCAATCCCGACTCCATGGGAGCTGCACTCCGGACCCTTGCACAGATGCCTGCGGCTGGCAGGCGCATCGCCGTGCTCGGCCGGATGGGGGAACTGGGTAAGGAAAGCGAAAGCGGTCACCGGCAGGTTGGTGACGTGGCGGTGAAAGAAGGAATCGACTGTGTGCTGGGAGTCGGTGAAGAAGCCAAATGGATTACCGAGAGTGCGTGGCGTGGCGGCTTGGAGAAGGTGCTCCACTTCGGGGAGGTCGAGGAAGCCTTGAAGTCGTTGCGCGAGATCGCTCGCGCAGGTGACGTCGTTCTCGTAAAGGGCAGCCGCTCCGCCCGGATGGAGCGCCTTGTGGAGGGACTCCAACAGCCATGATGTACTACCTCTACAAACTCAGTCTGGGGCATGAGAACGAGTTCTTCAAAGCGTTCAACGTTTTTCAGTACATCACCTTTCGCTCGATTGCTGCTGCACTGACGGCCTTCCTGCTGTCTCTGATTTTTGGCAACTGGGTGATACGTCGCCTGATCTCGCTGAAGCTAGGGCAGCCGGTTCGGACCAAGGAAGAGGTTCACCGCCTGTTCGAGCTCCACGGCAAGAAAGCGGGAACCCCGACTATGGGCGGGGTACTGATCATTGGCGCCGTCACCGTTTCCACGCTGCTCTGGGCGCGCCCGGATAACATGGGGGTGTGGCTGCTTCTTTTTGCGATGCTTTACTGTGGCGGACTCGGCTTCTGGGATGATTATCTGAAAGTTTCCAAGAAGAACGCTGCTGGTATCAGTGAGCGAACCAAACTCGCCGGGCAGGGAATCCTCGCGCTGATTGTGGCAGCGTTTTTTCTCCTGAATCCGGAGATCAACGTGCAGGCACAGGCACTCTATGTGCCGTTCTACAAGGAGCCGGTGATCATGAGTCTTGGTCTGCTGACCATCCTGTTTTTTGCGCTGGTCATCATCGGAGCATCGAATGCCGTGAATCTCACTGACGGCCTTGATGGTCTGGCCGCGGGATGTACGATCACCACTTCCTTTGCCTATGCGGTCATCACCTATGCCGCGGGAAGCGAAGGAATCGCCACGTATCTACAGATTCCGTTTTACCCCTTCGTTCAGGAATTAACGGTAATCTGTATGGCGCTTGTTGGCGCCTCGTTCGGGTTTCTCTGGTTCAACTGCCATCCTGCCAAGGTATTCATGGGCGATACAGGCTCGCTCGCGATCGGAGGAATGCTTGGGGTCATTGCGATCTGCTGTAAGCAGGAGCTTCTCCTGGTAGTTGTAGGTGGCGTCTTCGTGATCGAGGCGGTCTCGGTTCTAATTCAGCGTACCGTTTTCAAGATCACTAAGAAGCTGAAAGGGGAGGGGAGGCGTGTGTTTCTCATGTCGCCAATCCACCATCACTTCGAACTGAAGGGATGGAAGGAAAACACGGTGATCGTCCGATTCTGGATTCTTTCTGTCATGTTCGCCCTGTTGGGCCTCGCCACCCTTAAGTTGCGTTGAATTCTCCTACTTATCAAAACCAGTCTGTTGCGGTGCTTGGAGCAGGTGAAAGCGGTCAGTCCGCTGCCCTTCTGCTCCAGGAGCTTGGGGCTAAAGTCACCGTGCTCGATTCCGCAGAAGCGGAAAAGCTGGCTAGCAAAGCCGAGGCGCTTGCTGCCCGCGGAATCCGTATGATTTGTGGCCCGAATGCGGAAAAGGATAATACGGCATACGATCGTGTCGTTCTCAGCCCGGGCATCGATCCTGCCGTTCCGCTCGTGCAGCATTTCATTCAGCGCGGCATCGACATGATAGGTGAGCTGGAACTTGCATACGAGGTCTGTCGCTGCCCAGTCATCGGTATCACGGGAACCAATGGAAAGACGACCACCACCCAGCTCATCGAGACGATGCTGAACGGCAGCGGTGTGAAGACCGTTGCTGCAGGAAATATCGGGCCGGCTTTCTCTGCCCGCGTCCAGCAGAGTAGTGGACTCGATGTGATGACGCTGGAGATCTCGTCCTTCCAGCTCGAGACCATTCGCCGATTCCATCCGCAGATCGCCGTCTGGCTGAACTTCGCTCCCGATCATCTTGATCGTTATAGGTCGATGGAGGAGTATTACGCGGCGAAGCTTCGGATTTTTGAAAATCAAGCGGAGGATGATTGGGCCGTGGTGAATTTCCGGGACAAACTTCCTCCTTTGCGGGCAAAAAAAGTCACCTTTAGTGCTTACTCGAGCGGAGCGGACTTCGAGTTGCGTGAGGGGATCATCTACTATAAAGGGGAGGCCATCCTGCGCATGTCGGATACCAATCTCCGCGGCGCCCATAATGCGGAAAACCTGATGGCTGCACTTGGAGTCGGAGTGGCGCGCGGATTGAACTTCGGGCAAACGGTTCCACCCTTGGCGGCATACAAGCCGTTGCCCCATCGCTGCGAACTGATCCGTACTGTCGGTGGCGTCGAATGGGTTAATGATTCCAAGGGCACAAACCTCGATTCTGTCGAGAAAGCCTTGATCTCGGAAACCAACCCGGTAGTCCTGATTGCAGGCGGCAAAGACAAAGGCTTCGAGTATGATGCGATCACAGACCTCGTGGCGCAGAAATGCCGGGCCGCTGTGTTGTTAGGGGAGATGGCTAACCGGATCGAGACGCTCTGGAAAGACCGGGTGCCGTGCTTCAATGCCGGTCGTTCACTGGAGCGGGCAGTCGAACTTGCGCGAGAGCATGCGCGTCCTGGCGATGTCGTGCTTTTCAGCCCGGGCACCTCCTCCTTCGACATGTTTAAAAATTACGCCGAGCGCGGAAACCAGTTCCGTGCCCTCGTGCTCAACCTCCCTAACGTCTGACACCCCATGAAGATGCCGACGCTACCCAAAATGAAGATGCCGAAGCTGCCGAAGCTTCCCAAACCGCAGCCGAAGCGCCTTCAGGCTACTGCCCGGAGGGCCGCACAACCTGCTGTTGACGACTATGACGAAGAGCCAACCACCAGGCTCTCGAGTGCATTTGTCGTTGTTTTGATTCTGCATGTCGTAGCCGTTGGCGGTCGGGCTGTAGGCCCCGGAAAGGTTCTCCTTGCGGGAGAGCAGGC
>CBINJX010000665.1:0-3853 GCA_966251085.1 uncultured Verrucomicrobiales bacterium | reverse complement strand
CCCTGAATGATCGTCAGGAGATTATTAAAGTCATGGGCAACACACGCAGCCAATTGGCCAATGGCCTCCATCTTCTGCGACTGGCGTAGCTGTGCTTCCAACTGCAACCGCTCGGAGATGTCCTGCACCAGCAGGAGCACATGCGGTTCGCCAGAAAGAGAGATCCTCTCGGTCGACACCAATGCCTGCCTCAGCTCGCCGGATTTCGTACTGATCTGAGCGGACAAGTTCCGCGTGCTCTGCTGGTAAGGCATCGGCGTCGCGTCGGTGTAATCGACGCAGAAATGCAGCTCCAGCGGAGTGTGTCCTACCAGCTCTCCCCGTGTGAAGCCGGTCAAATGGAGAAACGCATCGTTCACATCGACGAAGCGTTCCTCCCCGAGTGTCTGAACTGCGAGCGGAGCGGGGCTGGCGCGGAATGCGGTCGCAAAGCGCTCTTCAGAGCGCCTCAGAGCACGATTCGCTGACTGCAGCGCCTGGGTCCGTTCATCGACCATTGCCTCCAACGTTTCCATCCGTAGCTGTGCCTGTTGCGTTGCCTGCCATTTTCGAGTCATCGCGTGCGCGAGTTGGAGCACCTCGACGTTGTCGAACGGCTTTTTCAGGATCACGCAATTATCGCTCGCTCCCAGCCGCTCGGACATCATTTCCCAGGAGTAATCCGAATAGGCCGTGCAGATGACCGTCTGGAGTGCTGGATCGGTCTTCCAGAGCTGAATGATCGTTTCGACTCCATCCCAGCCGGGCGGCATTCGGACGTCCACGAAGGCCAGGGCAAATGGCCGTCGTTCCCGTACGGCAACGATTACTTTCTCGTGTGCTTCCTGCCCCTGGAAGGCGGACTCCAGTTCAAAGGTTACTTTTGGAACGCTCGGGCGGGGCGTCTCGAATAGGATCGCTTCAGCTGTTTCCAAAGAGGAATTTCTCTGCTGGCGTGCGAGAAGGATTTTCCGGAAATCTTCGTGGATCGCCGGGTTGTCATCGACAAGGAGAATTCGGAAATGAGGAGTGGGCAACGTCATGCTGCTGCGGCAGGGGTGGAGAGAGTCGCCGCGGAATTAGTAGGTGGGGCAAGCGGCAGCTCGAGAATGAATGTGGCGCCCATGCCCGGTCCGCCGCTCTCGGCGGATAGACGTCCCCCCATTTCCTGAGCTGCGACGCCAGCGCTGTGCAATCCGAACCCATGTCCCTCCTTCCTCGTCGTGAATCCATGCGAAAAGATCCGGGTCAGATTTGTGGGTGCGATGCCGATTCCATTATCGCTGACGCGCACCTCAGCGAGCCGGTGCTCCTTCACGCGCAGCTGGACCATGATCCGTTTCTGCGGCGGATTTACCTCGCTGATGGCGTACTTTGCGTTGCGTAGGAGATTGATCAGAATCTGAAGGACCTTGTGCTTATCCACCGCTGCCGGCGGCACCTTTTCAAAGTCCCGCAAAACGGTCAGACCGTGGCGTTCAAAGCTATCGGCATTCATCCGGATCGCGTCATCGATCAGCTCCTCGAGGGACAAAGATTCCAGGAGCCCGGAAACCCGTGCGTAATTCTGCTGGCGGGCAACGATATCCTTGATGTGCTCGATATTTTTGCTGAGAAGCTCGAGTTCGGTGAGTGCCTCGGCTTGCTCCCTAGCCACGTGTTCGCTGGCGTCGGCGATATACCCGGGGAGAACCTTCCCTTTGGGATTGTCGGTCAGAAACTCGGCCAGATTCTCGTTCTGCTCCCGCAGCAGGGTTGCCGCACGGGCCAGATTGCCAAGTTTCGAATTGTGCAGCTTTTCGGCAATGAGCGTAGCGGAGACGTTCACGCTATTGAGAACATTGCCGACATTGTGGAGAACCCCTGTGGCAACTTCCGCCATACCCGCCTGCCGGGAAGCCTCGATCAGCCGCGTCTGCATCCGCTGTAACTCTTCTTCGGCTCGCTTTCGCTCGGCGATCTCGTGCCGAAGAGCGCGGTCTCGCGATTCGATCCGGTTGAGCATCGCATTGAAGGAATCGGTGAACGATCCGAGTTCATCTTCCACGAATTTTTCCGCCCGGACTGAGTAATCGTTTCGCCCGGCGATAGCCCGCGCGGTTTCAGCCAGACTCTGGATCGGGAAAAGAATGAGCGGCTCCAGACGCCAGGAGATCAACGCCGCTACAAGAAAGGAGATCGCCAGAACGGAGACCAGGATGCTCGCATACACGCGGAAGAGCTGATTCGCCTGCGTCTGATAATCCGGGTGAAGGATTAATGATCCGAGCTGTTCACCGCCGAGGGTGATCGGTGTGACATAAAGCCATTCACCATCTTGCTTCTGAAGTCCCGGCGCCGGCGGTACCTCGTGGATATTAGGAGGGAACATCGGTGCTCCAGTTTCCGCGAAGATCGTACCGTTCTGAAGGACGATAGCAGCGCCGATGATATGTGGTTTTGCGCGGAGAGCCTCCAGGACCTCCCGTGCGGCTGCCTGTTCCCTAAATTCGAGTATCGCCGTACTGTTGTTAGCGATAATCTCCGCGACCGCTGTGAGATCCCTTTCGAAATCACGCTGGAACACCCAGTACTGCAGGGCAAACAGTGCGGCGCATGCCACTACCAGAGCTGCTGAGCAGGTTAGCAAGATCACGAGCCGCAGTTTCCGTTGGATAGGAATATTGCGGAGGCTTTTCATCTTCCACTGCCGACTGCAGCGGAGTGCCGTCCGCAGGTGTGGGTACCGTGGAAAACTTGAAAACGATGCCGCATGGATGGCGGATTCTTACGGCTTCTACTCATTTCTGGAGCGAATGGGGGAGTGCGATTCCGTCGTATGATCTGCATTTTCAGGAACTGCCAGCTGAAGCAACTTGGATGAGAAGACAAGGCGTTCGCGCCGCACGGCATCGAGGCTCACCTGAAAGCGGATATTGCCGCCGATATTGATCAGGTTGATGATGCCTCCGCGGGCGAGAAAGTTGTCGCTTTCTCCAACCGTCAGCACCCCCTCCCCGTGGACCTCACTGAGAATGGAGGAAAGCCGCTCACGCTCAGAGCGACTGATGAAAAGGACGTGGCAAGTACTCAGCTCTTGAGGGGAAAGGATGTGCTTGATCACCACAGGCCTTTCCTGGATCTGGCGGTTCTGAAGGGCCTCCCGAAGGAAAATAGAAATTGAATCCGTTCCATAAACCCCGATCACGAACGGCGCATTCGAATCGAGAAACCGCGTGGACGGCCATTGGACGAACCGCGCGAACGAACAGATCCGCTCCGCCTTGATCTGATACTCACTCGGGTCTACCTGCACTTCAGGCGGAGTAACAAGGGGGAGTAGCAACAACAGCGCTGTCAGGATACAGAATGGACTGAAAAACTGGGGGTGGGCCAGTGACATGAAACGCTTCGGTCTATGCCATCAAAACTGTTTCGATACTTCGACGGTGAGCGATATTTTTGCTTGTGAGGTGGATTTAGTTCATTTCGTTCCCAGGAAGGGATTCAAGGCAACGACGGTTTAGTTGTTCATTTCCGTTAAGCATTCCTTGTGCTGAGGGGAAGCGGATTCTTAAAAATGATATAAGCGATGAACGTGCCAAGGTGGGCGTTGAGGCGGACATCGGATGCGTGACCGTGAAGAGGAGTAATCAACCTGACAAAGGGCGTTGAGAGCAGCCAACGAAGCGTGGCGCGTGAAAGCGTAGGACGCCGCGGACGGCGTCGCTCCGGAGGGCAGTCGTCCTCGACCGCTCGATCCTCCGATCCGCCGATGCGCGGCTCTTAACTCGATACTCGCAACTATTCACTTTCAGAGAAGAACCGGAGCGGCTCTGCCATCTTTGCGCTCCGCCCCGAACCTGACCTACCGTTCCAACTCCTCCAGGCGCCG
>CBINJX010000664.1:0-3856 GCA_966251085.1 uncultured Verrucomicrobiales bacterium | reverse complement strand
AGGTCAGCATCATCATTCCCGTCTATAACCGCGCCGCGACATTGCCTCGCTGTATCGCGAGTGTACTCGCGCAGACCGTGACCGATTGGGAGCTGATCGCGGTGGATGACTGCTCCCGCGACGATTCGATCCAGGTCATCGAGAGCTTCGGCGATCCACGCATCCGGGTGCTTCGCCACGAGCAGAACCGAGGCGCCGGTCCCGCGCGGAACACCGGGATGCTAGCGGCGCAGGGGAAGTACATCGCTTTTCTCGACTCCGACGACGAATGGCTCCCGGCAAAGCTCGAACGGCAGATTGCCGCGCTGGAGCGGACCGGCTCGGGGCTGGCTCTTTGTGACTTTGAAGAAGTCGCAGCCGACGGTTCTCGCGTCGTGCATCGGCCACCGGCGGATGCGGATTGGGCTCTGCGGCTGCACACGATCTGTGGAGTCCGCGGCGGCACGACACCCGTCTTCCGGCGCGAATGCCTGAGCGAAGTTGGCATGATGGATGAAACCCTGCGGGTGCTGGAGGACTGGGATTGGCTCCTTCGGTTCGCCCGGAAGTATCCTTTCACCACCGTGGATGAAGTCCTCGCCCGCGCTTATGCAGGTGGCCCGCGTTCGCCCCAGATCGTCGCTGATTGCACTGAGCGTTTCCTTACGAAGCATGATGACGAACTGGCCCGGATCAGCCGGGAGCACCGGAACCGCGTGCGGGCGCAGCATTACGAGAATGTCGCCTCGAATGCCTTCGAAGCGCGGCAATATCGACTCGGCTGCCGTTATCTCCTGAAGTCGGTTCAGGAGGTGCCGAGTCACAAACCGGCGCGTCTCGCCGCACTCGCGCTCGCACCGATTGACGCCCTCTTCGGAACCTCACTCATCCAACGCGGCGCGGAGTGTCAGCAGAAGCTGTTCGCACGGCTCCAAGGAGGAAAAGCCAGCAAATGAAGTTTCTCTTCCTCTCCTCGTACGCCCACCTCGTGCTCGACCCGGCGACCCAACGCGTCTCCGGTGGGGCAGAGCTACAGGTAGCGCTGCTCGCCCGCGAACTCGCCGCGCGTGGACATGAGGTGGTGCTCGTGGGGGGCGATCACGGTCAGGACGATGACCGCGTTTTCGAAGGTGTACGCACGCGGGTCGGCGGGAAATTCCAGACCGGTGGAATGGCGGATACACTACAGGCGTTGCCGAAGGTCTATGGGATCATCGCCCGGGAACGGCCCGATCACATCCTTCTCTGCGGCTGGACCGCGTGGCTTCTCTTCCTGCTCGGTGCCCGGGTATCAGGAGCAAAGGTGAGCTTCATCTGCGGGAGCGATGCGGAAGTGGACGGTCGCTATCGCACCGCAAATCCGCTCCGGGGTGCGCTCTTCGAAGCGGGGCTGCGTCACTGCAACGCGCGCTTCGCCATGAGCGAACATCAGCGCGAGCTTTTCCAGCGGGCCAAACTTCCCTGCGGCCTGTACCGCAATCTCATCCTGCCGCGGGCTTCGGCGCGGACTGGGGAGAAAGATATCGATCTCCTCTGGATCAGCCGCTGTCAGGCACTCAAACAGCCGCATCTTTTCCTCGATCTCGCCGAACGTTTGCCGGAGGCGCGTTGCACGATCATTTGTCCCAATGAAGATGACACCCTCTGGCAATCCGTTCGCGACCGCGCCGGAAAGATCGCGAATGTCACCTTCATCGAGAGCGTCCCGTACCGCGAGGTGCAGGCGTATTACGACCGCGCGAAGCTCGTGGTGAACACCTCCGAGTTCGAAGGATTTCCGAATGCATTCATTCAGGCAGGGCAGGGGGATGCAGCGATCCTTTCGCTCAATGTCGATCCGGACGACGTGATCACGCAGTTCGAGGCCGGGTTTTATGCGGCGGGGGATTTCGAGTGTTTCGTCGAGGATGCGAGGGAGCTGCTCGCGAATCCGAAGCGCCTGGCTAAAGCGCAGGCGGGCGCGGCGCGGTTCGTGGCGGAGTGGCATGACAACGGCCGCAACGTGGATGCGTTTCTCGCGGGGTTGCCATGAGGATGGTTTTGCGAACGCATGTGGCTAAAGATGGCGCGACCTTGGAGTGCGGTGGCAAGTCGTGGGCGAAGGCGGGACGCGACACCGCTTTGCCGGGGGGCGCAGGCGGTGGGGGAGTGGGAGGCAAAGAACCGCGCCTGAAGAGAAAACGCGGCCTTCAGCAAACGCGCCGCCCTACTCGCCGCTCACGTACGACGGACACGGGCGCCCAGCGCTACACGCCCTCTTCGCAGGCACATCGATCTCCCTCCAAGGCGGTGTCGCGCCCGTATCGGGCTTGCCACCGCACTCCAAGGAGCGCCCCGTGTTGCTGCCGTAACCTTCAGAACAACGCCTCCTGCACTCCTGCCGGGGTGCGATCCTTTGATTGCGCATTCCGGGGGTGTTACCCCCGGCTATTCTCCGGTGATCCCTCCGGGATAGAGGGAGCCTGCGATGCCTCGCGGACCAGAGCGCGTATTCATTCAGCTTCCCGATGAAAACCCGCGTCCTCCATATCATCGACTCCTTCGACCTGGGCGGTGGCCAGACCGTGCTGCTCAACCTCGTGAAATACGCCGATCGCGAGCGGTTCGATATTTCCGTGGCCACCATGCACGGACGTGGCGCGTTCTGGCAGCCACTCGTGGACACCGGGGTCCCCGTCCACTCTCTCTCCCCGCGCAAGTGGCTCCCGCTCTACGTTCCCAATCTCCTCGCGCTCCTCGCGCGTGAGCGGTTCGACATCGTCCACTGCCATCTCTTCGGCTCCAACTGGATCGCCAAACCGCTCGCCGCACTCGCACGCGTGCCGGTGCTGATCAATCACGACCATTGCAACGACAGCCTCCGCGACGATCAACCCCTCGCGCTCGCTCTCGACAAATGGACCAACCGGCTCTCCTCCCACGTCTGCGCAGTCTCCGCTTCCACGCGTGATTACCTGATCCAGCGCGAGGGATTGTCTCCCGACGAGGTCACCCTCATCTACAACGGCGTCGATCTCGCCCGCTTCGGCAATCTCCCATCCAAACGCGATCCGCAGGCCCCGGTGATCCTCGGCATCGGCCGGCTCCATCCGCAGAAGAACTTCGAGCTTTTCCTCGAAATCGCCGCCGACGTCCTGAAGCAACATCCGCGCGCCACCTTCCTCATTGCCGGCACCGGTCCGGAAGAGCAGATGCTCAAAGCGCGCGCCGCTGAGTTGGCACTCGGTGACCGCGTGCAATTCCTCGGTCCCGTTGCCGATCCTCGCGAACTCTACGCCCGCGCAGATCTCCTGCTCCTCACCTCGCGTTATGAAGGCACGCCGATGGTGATCCTGGAAGCGATGGCCGCGGGTGTGCCGATCGTCGCCGCCGCACTCGATGGAGTGCGCGAGGTGTTGAAGGACGGTGAGGATGCCGCCCTGGTCACTCCTGGAGATCGCGGTGCATTTGCCGAGCGGATTTCAGCGATGCTGAATGCTCCCGAAGAAGCCCAGCGCCTCGCCCGGGCTGCACGGGTGAAAGTGGAAACCTCCTATTCTGCGGAGGTAATGACGCGGCGCGTCGAAGAGATTTATCTGCGGTGCCTGCAACGGGCAGGCAGGGTGTAGAGGCGGCTCTCCGCGGAGTTCCACGACGCAGGTGCCGCCTGCATTTTACTGCCGCTGAATTCAACTTTCGTGCCACGGAGTGCGATGGAGGGCTTGATATTTCAGAACGATCTTAAATATTTCAGCCCATTCCGTTCTTGGATCGAAATCAGGTGATCCAAAATCAACTCATCTCGATCGCGGATCGACTCGTTTCGATCCCAGATCGAAACATCCCTTACGCAGATCAACTCATTCCGTTCCAGGAACAGAACGAGTTGTTTTTGGAT
>CBINJX010000663.1:0-3861 GCA_966251085.1 uncultured Verrucomicrobiales bacterium | reverse complement strand
TGCCGAGTTATCGAGCCTTTTCAAAATCCGAATCGACAGCCGCAACTCGAGTGAAGAGTGGAAGGATCGTCAAAGGCTGGCCATCGTTCTTCTCGCTCAGAATCGGCATGAGGAGTATCGCGCAGTCTGCGCCGAGATGATTCTGCGCGTCAGCACAACTGAACCTGCAGTCACTCTCCTGACTTGCAGCTTGTCTCCCCACTCGGGGATCACCGAGACGCAATTTGAGCGGCTCAAGGAACTTTGTGTAAAACAGTTTCCTGACTTCGGTAACCACCACTGGTCAGTAGCGGCTTATCTCACGGCTCACCACCGCCAGGGCCGCATTGCCTCGGTTGCGGAGATGCTTCGCAATTTTTCGACTTATGACGTGCCTATCAGGATCATTGCATCGGCCCTGCGCGCCATGATGCATCATCAACAGGGAGAAAAAGAGGATGCACGACATGCCCTTACCGCAGCTCGTTCGGAACTGAACAGAGAGTTAGGCAGACGAAACAATCCAACTGGCTGGCACGACATTTTGGCCGCCCGTATTCTCGTCGAAGAGGCGGAAAAGATGATCGGGCAAGAGCCCACGCCTGCAGAAAAGAACTAGAGAGGGCTTGTCTCCAGCGCGGACCAGTTCCGCCGACTACCCGATCATCACACCCTGCGCCGCCACGCTGCAAGAACCCCAAATCCCACGATCCCCAGGAATGCGGTGGAAGGCTCTGGAATCACATACGCGACAGAGTTTAGCACAAGAGTCTGATTGTCCCCGGTACCAAAGTGGCCGCCATCGGCGCTATCGACCAACATATCAGCATCGCTGAGGAACACGACGCCTCCCGCCTCCGGCGTGAGCACGTATTTAGGGATCGCGGCAACCGCTGCCTCGCCGTTGTCATAGAACTCGGCGACTTTTGCGGCGTATGAGCCCAAACCATTGAACCAACCTCCATGATAGGTTGCGATCGTCTCGACCACTCCATGCGGTCCATTCATTATGGGATGGTCCAGAGTCCCGCCGTGGGCGAGCTGCAGTCCATCCATGTGCCCCGTGATATCGACGCCAAACGGATCGAGAAACGATTCCGCCGCATTATCCGAAACCGGCACACCGGCGTAATCATCATTGTCTCCAAAGATGATGGCGCCACCTCCTACGTTGATAAAGTTGAGGAGGTTCTGCTGTTCATCACTCGAGAGGTAAGTGGCTCCACCGATTCGAGGAGCACCGATGAAAAGAACGTCCACCGTGCTTAGAAAGCTCGCGCTCAAAAAATCAGTTCCCACGAATGTAGCTCCACTCCACTTGCTCGAGATGAGGCTGCGAAACTCTTCGGCAATCGGACCATCCGTTATGCTTCCAACACCGATACGGTCGCTGTTGAAACCTCCGATTACGAGTGTTGCCTGCCCCGGAAACGCCGAGGACAGGAGAACAATTGAAAGAACAAAGCAAAACTTCAAAAGCTTCATGGAGTGGTTGTACGGAGTCGTCCTTTTTGCCGGGCAAGCTCCCGCCGTCCCGAGGTGCCTGCTTGTCGTCAAAAACCGTGCATTTTTCCAGCGGAATACGTGCGGAGGCTCACTCCTTTCCAGATGGCAGCTGGGCGTGCCGCGATATTTGCAAATACCGCATTGCCAGCGGTATAATGACCTCCGGTGTTGCCGATCCGGCGACTCTTGTCTATGCAGGGATCGCGATGGTTCCCCCCGAATCTGAACTGACGCAAATCCTGGATGCAGTAGGGCGTGGAGAAGCGTCGTTTTCCGACGACTTGCTTCCGGCTGTGTATGCAGAATTGCGAAGGGTCGCCGCAGCGAAAATGGCCAGGGAAGCTCCAGGACACACGTTGCAACCAACCGCTCTCGTGCATGAAGCGTGGCTACGACTCCAAGTGGGTCCCGAAAAGAGTGGCGTTTCCGAAGCTGAACGACTGCAACGCTGGCAAAACCGCGCGCACTTCTTCTCAGCCGCCGCGGAAGCGATGAGCCGTATTCTCATTGAGAGCGCCCGCCGCAGAAAAGCTCTTCGACATGGAGGCGGATTGGAGCGTGTGGATGTGGAAACGATCGAAATCGCCGTGCCAGGTAGAGGCGGTGAGGAAGAGCTGCTCGCAGTGCATGATGCCCTTCACAAGCTGGCAGAGCGCGATTCACAGAAGGCGGAACTGGTCAAGCTGCGTTATTTCATCGGTCTCTCAATCGAGGAATCCGCGGAAATCCTTGGGATCTCCACCGCGACGGCAAAGCGTTATTGGACGTTTTCCCGCGCGTGGCTCTATCGAGAGATCCGGAACGAACCGTAGGGAACGATATCAGGCGGTAGATTTTTAATATTTCCTGATCCTTTTCCGGGAGAAATTACGCATGTCCCGGTGAATGATCGCCTTGCACCCAGAACGCGCAGCCCGCGTTGAGCTCCCCGCCGCCAGACAGCAGATTCCCCCGTTCCGGGTCACGGAAACACGTGTCCCGATACCAACCGGCATCTCGGCAGCCGCATTACGGGCGATGAACGGTCTGGCAATCCTCGATGTGAGCCCATCGGGAGTGATCGAGTTCGCCACGGATCGTGCCTTTGCGCTGCTGGCGAAATACTTTCCGTCCCCCTTGCAGCTCTTTCCTCAGAAGCTTCCCGAACTGCTGATCCAGTGGCTGAAGCACGCTGAGCCTCTCTGCTCGACCACCGGGTTGTCCGGCGATGGCCCGGATCAACTTCGGGTACACATCACCGGACGCGAAGACGGCAATTTTCAGCTCCTACTCGACGAACGAAGTGATGCGGTGATGGTGCAGCGCCTCGCGACCCTTGGTCTTACCCGCAAAGAGGCGGAAGTACTGCTATGGATCAGCAGGGGCAAAACGGATGGCGACATTGCAACGATCCTGGGTTCCCGCCCTCGTACGGTGAACAAACATACCGAGCAGATCCGGGCGAAACTCGGTGTGGAAACCCGGACCGCCGCAGCAGCGGTCGCCATGGAACTGATCAGTTTATCTCACTGAGACGCGCTCTTCTGAGCAGAAGGCATAGACTGCTCCAACAAGAAAGGCCGGGGAAAATTCCCCGGCCTTTATTTTCATGAATGTCCGCCTTTTCGCCCCGGCTTTGTTCCGGGCGCAGTCCGGTGCTCTCCGAAGTACTTTTCACTTCGATACCGGAGCCAGACTCGGAGAACCTGCGGAACTTTCTCCCGCTGTTCGGGGCTGAGTTGCTCGTAGAGGGCAAGAGCTTTCTCGCGCTCGCCGCGGCAGGCTTTGTTATTATGAGCGTCCCAGAAACTCCGGGCTAACCGGATTCGACGGCACGTCTCTTTGATCAGCGCCTCCCCCGTAAGGGGTTTGTCGCTTCTGTTTTTCTTCGCCGGCATGGATATCCAAACCGTTCTGGTGTTTTCCTGTCTGAGCTCGCCCCAAGGATCAGCGCACCTGAACCACCAGCGTCTGGCCACCAACGACAACCCGGTCGCCCGGGTTGAGTTTCCTGCCTTTCCGGGTCTCTACCTCCCCGTTCACGGATACTAATCCCTCGCGGATCACCTGTTTCGCCTCGCCTCCGCTCTCTGTCACCCCTGCGAATTTCAGCAAGGCGCTCAGTTCAATCGGAACCGTATCCAAGGTAATGGTCTGTACGCTGGGCTGATCGTTCGACTCCATATACAATAAACGTATCGTCTCTGTGAGTGGGAGTCCATCGAGGGCGCATCTCAGTTTCTTGCCAAACGAGGCCGGATGATGTGATCCTCTACACGAAGCCCCAAAGTGCCAGCGGCGTCTTTGCCCGGGAGGAGTAAAGGACCAGGCGAGTGACAGAAACCACACCTGGAGATGGAAAATGGATCAACCAACAGGCGCAATCCATCAGCGGAG
>CBINJX010000662.1:0-3869 GCA_966251085.1 uncultured Verrucomicrobiales bacterium | reverse complement strand
CACGAGATCTCCGAGTTTCTCCGCTATCATGAGGACAATTGCCGAAAGAAATAAACTCGTGTCCGACCGGCCTGTTCACTCGCCTGCGTACCCCCGCCCGCGCCAGTCGGTAACGTGCAGCCTGTCAGGCGACTTCACATCTCAAATAGGATGAAGACCACTCCAATGACACCGAAGCTCCTACTTCTCGCCTTCGCCATCATCGGCATCACTCCAGCCGTATTGTGGGCGCTGGTTAGCCTCATCACCTCCGCATTCTCGGTCTTCATTCGTCCCGTATCTCTCTCCTTTCGCCTCTACTCCAATACTGGCAGGAGCATTGGAGCCCTCAATTATTTCGAACTCCCCGTGCTCGCCTCGCTTTCTATACTGGCAGGAGCGGCTCTTCATATCTTCGGCATTTCATGCACTTTGCGCACTCAATGAGAGCACTCCACAAGTTCAGCTGGAAACCCATGCTAGGTCTCGTTGCCGCCTTGATGCTCTTGGCAGCGCTGGTAATACCACCGGTTTTACAATGGCTCATGTATCCATTTCCGGTCAGTTACACCGGTGGGATGGAGCCAGGCACTATGGAGTGGATCGAGTTGTGCTGGCCTGACCGCATCATCGAACCGTCATCGCTCTCTGTGCACTATGGCCAAGACTTACTCTCAACGTGGCAGATGGCTGAGCTCATGGCACGCTTGAGCCGTTTGGCGGTCATTGTGATCCCTTCGGGATTGGTCGTTTTGGTAGTCGGTATTCGGTTGGCGAAGCGGCTGAAAAGAAACGAAGACTCCACTGCTTGGCTCAGTCTTTTCTCCGGTCGGGCGGCTTGATCATGTCACTCCACGCAAGCCACCTGCAGCCCCTCAGTTGCCGGTCCACGAATCTCGAAATATTCCCTATAACCATTACTGGGGCCGAGAAGGTTCTCCACAGCACGTACGGCATCTTGGTGACGCATGTTGCAGGAGTCGCGTTTACCTCGAATTGCTGCCTGTAGGTCGAGTTGTTGTTTACCAAGTGGCGAGATTCCGCCATGGGGCCGAATCGACCGCTGTTGTGTAGAGGCGGCTCTGTCCCGAGGAAGTGGTGTGGGCTTCAGCTCGTGCGTGGCCGAGGGACGTGCCGCCTCTGATCTCCGGCGTGGGCAAAGGCGGTGGGTGGTGGGACCTCAAAGTGCTATTCACGCATGCCAGCTCCGCTCCGCCCCACCGCCTTCGCCCGGCCGCGAAAAGTGAGGCGGCACGTCCCTCGGGGATGCGTAATATGGAAATGAATACCAACTGCTCGGGACAGATCCGCCTCTACACCATTCTCTCCAGCGCGCGCTGCCGCGCTTTCGGCGCGCGGAAGTGGCATAGCGTTGTATGATCTCGGTCGATCTATCAGCAACCGGGACCTGAAAATTGCGAAAGAGGACCGATATGCCGCCCACCTCCACCGCCCTCACCGGTAGATCACCACGAGGAAAACCAACGCCTCACCCTTGCCAAGGTTCACAATCGCATGAGGCACATCCGCGCGATAGGTCGCGGAGTCGCCCTGTTCCAGCTCCTCGATATCCCGGCCGGATTCGACTCGGATACGACCTTTCTCGACCACGAGAAACTCGCGTGTCCCAGTGAAATGCGAAGCGCTCTGGACGGCGCCGCCGGGCTGGAGCCGCACCTGATAGAACTCCACGTCCTTCTCGAGCTGGAGGGGGGAGAGGGTCCGGATCTCGCAATCTTTGTCTGACCGATAAATCTGGGCGCGATCGCTCCCGCGGATCACTTGAACGCTGGATGTGGCGGTGACTGCCTCGACGAGTTCGCCCAGACTCACGCCGAACGCACGCGCGATGCGCATGGTGACTGCAAGGGTCGGGTTGGCCTCGTTGCGTTCGATCTGGCTCAGCATCGAACGGCTGACACCGCTGGCGTTGGCGAGCGATTCCAAGGCCCATTTCCGCTCGGCTCGCATTCGCCGGATACGTCCGCCGAGATCGCCTACTTCCGCCTCCGGCGGATCGGGAATCGGGTCAGGTTCTGGTGGTGGCGGTTGCGGCTTCCGAGGCATGGGGAAGGTGTAACGTGGGAAACGGATGTCCGCTATATTGAAAACATATCTTGCATAGCGGAAGAGTCTTCCTGTATCTCGAACGTGTTTCCGTTATATTGCACGCTATGAAAGCCCTCGTAAAACGCGAAGCTGGTCCTGGATTGTGGCTCGAAGACGTGCGTGAGCCGAAGCTCGGCATCAACGACGTTCTCATTCGCGTCCGAAAAACAGGGATCTGCGGGACCGATCTCCATATCTACAATTGGGATTCGTGGGCGCAGCGCACCATTCCGGTGCCGATGGTGATCGGGCACGAATTTGTCGGGGAGGTCGTGGCGACGGGCTCGAATGTGAACGACTTCCATCTTTGCGATGTGGTGAGCGCGGAGGGGCATGTCGTCTGTGGACGATGCCGCAACTGCCTGGCGGGCCGTCGGCATTTGTGCAAGGACACGAGCGGCATTGGTGTGAACCGCGCGGGGGCTTTCGCGGAACTCATCAGCGTGCCGATGACGAATGTGTGGCACCACCGCAATGGGGTGAATCGTGAGATCGCGGCGATCTTCGATCCTCTCGGGAACGCGGTGCATACCGCACTCTCTTTCGACGTGCTCGGAGAAGATGTGCTCATCACGGGTGCCGGGCCGATCGGCTGTATGGCTGCGGCTGTGGTAAAACATGCCGGCGCGCGTTTTGTGGTGGTGACCGATATCTGCGACGCCCGGCTTGAATTGGCAAAGCAGCTGGGGGCGGCTGTGACCGTCAATGTGACCCGGGAAAAGTTGGGTGACGTACAGCGGCGGCTCGGGATGCAGGAGGGATTTGATGTCGGTCTCGAGATGAGCGGCAACGCCGCGGCTCTGCGCGACATGATCGACCAGATGGCGCACGGCGGGAAAATCGCGATGCTCGGCATCCCGAGCGAGGAGATCGCAATCGATTGGAACAAGGTGGTTTTCAACATGCTCACGATCAAAGGCATCTACGGCCGCGAGATGTACGAGACGTGGTACAAGATGACCGTGATGCTGGAGAGCGGCCTGAATATCGCGCCGATCATCACACATCGTTACCACTACACCGAGTTCGAGAAGGGGTTTGAGGCGATGAAGGCGGGGACCTGCGGAAAGGTAATCCTGGACTGGGAATGACGGTGGCCAGCGACGTCCTGTTTACCCGGTTGCCGTATCTGATGGAGCACTTCGCCGTGGCGGTTGCCGCGGTGAGCGGTGTGCTCGCCGGGCACGGGAAACGGGTGGATCTTTTCGGCGTTCTCGTGCTGGCGCTGGTGACATCCTTTGGCGGCGGTACGTTGCGCGATGTGATGGTCGGAGATTTTCCGGTCGCCTGGATCCGTGACGCGTCCTTGCTGACGACTGCATCCACCGCGGCTTTTGTCATGTTCTTCGCTGCACGATTTCTGGAGATTCCGCGACAGCTGCTGCTGATTGCCGATGCCTTTGCTCTGGCTCTGATTACGATGATCGGCACCAAGAAGGCGCTCGGCTTTGATATTGCGCCGCCGGTTGCGATCGTGATGGGTGTCATCAGCGGTGTTGCCGGTGGAATGATCCGCGATGTTCTGACCGGTGAAATCCCGCTCGTTTTTCGTCCACAGATTTATCTATACGCGACCGCCGCGATCTTCGGCGCAACGGTTTTCGTCGTTCTCACACGAAACGGGGTGCCGCAACAGATTGCGCTACTCTCAGGCGCGGGCGTGACGCTAGGGCTTAGGCTTGCAGCAATCCGCTGGAAACTGAGACTCCCGGTTTTCGCCGCAAAAACATCTTTCCCCGAGCCGGCAGCAGTCGCGCTCGCTTCCCAACCCCACCAACCCT
>CBINJX010000661.1:0-3877 GCA_966251085.1 uncultured Verrucomicrobiales bacterium | reverse complement strand
CTTGCGCAACCGCAGAAGTAAGGTGGCCGAAGGCCCCTCTCCTGTGTAGAGGCGGCTCTCTGCGGAGTTCAACGACGCAGGCGCCGCCTCTGATCTCCGGTGCGGGCGGAGGCGGAGGGCGGAGGCAAACCGGTTCGCGCCAAGGCTCCGCTCCACCCTACCGCCTTACCCCCACCACGAAGTATGAGGCGGCACGTCCCTCGCTCGAAGCTCGGGACAGAGCCGCGTCTACACAATTGGGTACGCTCCTACTCCAACCCCACACTCATCCGGAAATGCGGCCCGGCGGTGGGGATATCGAACTCATCGCTGATCACGGAGAGTCCATGCTTCTTGTAGAACTCCACCGCGCCGATCCGCGCGTTGCACCAGAGTACCTTGCCTCCCCTTGCCCGCGTCGCGTCCATGCACGCCAGTAACAGGGCGCGTCCCGCCCCCTTCCCCCGCACTTCCGGCACCGTCGCCATTCCTCTCAGTTGCCAGCTGTTGGCAATCTCCGGAGCCTCTGGCACCGGCGCCGGGTAGATACTTGCCACCCCCACGTGCTGCTTATCGAGGAAAGCTCCGAAGTGCAGCGTCGTCTCCAACTCATCGCCAGGAAAGCGCGCTTCCTCAACCGGCATTCCAGCGCGAAGGATTGCCAGCCGGATCGGTATTGTTTCTTCAGCGGAGATTTCTCGGACGGTGATCGCCATGTCGTGAATGCGTATCACCCACGCCACTCCCAGGAAAAGAAAAGCCGGACGCCCTTTCGAGCGCCCGGCTTTCTATCCTACCACCAAGGAAGTATTATTTTTTCCACTTGTCCTTATTGATCTCATACACCGTCGTGGTACCGCTGATCTCGTTGCTCACCACCAGCAGCGGTTTGCCATTGGGGCTGTCCTCCGGCGCGATGAAGAGCAGGCCCTCCGGACCGAGATCACCCGCAGCCGCCGTCTCCGGATCCTGCGTGAAGTCGCGGAAGTTCGCATACTGCACAAACTCCGGCGCGGTCGGATCGGTCACGTCGTACACCATCACACCGCCAACACGCTCGAGGCCGATGAACGCGTAGGTACGGCCATAGGCCTTGCCGATGACCACGCCTTCCGGCTCCGGCCCCTTGTCATCGCTGCGGTTGTCGAAGTCGTTATTCGTGTTCGACGCATTGAAGACGGTGTTCGGCATCTGCGCGGTGATCCATTCGAGATCATTACCGCTGTCGAAGACGAGTTTTCCATCCGTGCTCCACACCGAGAACGAGCGAGTGCCGAAGGAGTAAAGCTCCTCGTAAACACCGCTCGCATTCCGGCCGGAAGCGCTGGTGATGTTCAGGCGGCCGAGGTTCGAAATGTTCTTCAGCACGGCCGCGTTAGGGAAACGCACCGGATCGAGCACGACTCCGGAGTTGCCCGCACGGACCGCCTCGACGTACGCCTCCACTTCCTCGCCGTTTTCATCCTCATAGATGTACTCACGTGCGTCTCCCTCATTCGCGGTGATGAGATATTCCTTCGGCCCCGCTTTCACCGATGCGATGGCATCCGGCATGAAAAGCCCCTTCACCGGCCACTGGCGGATGTTGATCTTGCTGTCGCGATCACTTGCATCGATGCCGTTGAGACGGACGTCGATGATACCGAGCTGCACCGGCTCCGGCACGTAGTTGCGGACGAAAGTGCCATCCGGATTCACGGTGATGTTCGCCACCCCGAAGTCGTTGTCGTTCACCACGGCAATGGTCCACGGATCGAGGAGCGCGAGGCCTTCCACCTTCTCCACCTGATTGTACCCAGCGGCATTCAGGTCCACATGGAGGATCTTCTCCACGGGGCGTATGCCGTTGGCGACCAGCTCCGCGATCGTGAGCTGATCGACGGTTTTCCCGGTCGTGCCAATCGGCCCCTCCTTGCCGGTGATGTCGGTCGCGCCCGCGAGGTTGAACCGGTACACCTTCTTCTCGATCAGTTCCGGAGCATCGCTGCTGATCTTGTCATCATCGCGCTCGACCACGAGAAACTCGCCATTCCCGAACGACACCGCGTCGCCAATCTTGTCGGCGCGTGTGTTCGTACCACCGCCGAGGTCGGCATTGTCCATCACGTAGATGTACTGCCTGGTCGTGAGCTTCGCCGGATCGAACTCCACGATCCGAATGTTGCGCATCGCATTGAGCGCGCCGTTCGAGAGCGTCACCGGATTGCGCAGCGGACTCTGCACGAAGGCGTAAATCTTGCCGCCGTCGATTGCGAGCGCTTCGAAACCGCGGTTTTGCCTGCGCTGCGCGAGCACGGCCGGCAGCACTTCCTTGCCGAAAGTTCCCGCCGGCTGTCCTGCCGCCGCCGCGGTACCTTTCGGCACATAACGATCGATCAGCACACCTTCCTTGCTGAAGTGATAGATCGCCGGGCGATACTCATCGACGCTCCAGAACGAGCTATCCGCATCGGTCACGATTCCCTCCAGATCCCCACCGAGCGTGTCGAGCGGGAGCACGTTCCCGAGCAGGTCCACCGGCACCTCGTCATTGTAAGCGGTATTGCCGTTGCCACCGGCGATGGCGGTATTCGGAAGGCCAGTCAGCGGCACGCCGGGTGCACTCTGGAGCGGGATGCGCTGGGTGAGCGAGAGCTTGCCGGATTTGCGGTCGAGCTCGAAGCGGACGATCTCCGGCGTGAATCCGGGAAGGAGGAAAGGACGGTACACACCGGTGGGCTCGGCGTTTGGCCCGCGGTCGGTATTGGCGATAAATTTGTAGCGGCCGGTTTTCGGATCGATTCCCTCGAAGTGCAACCCCGAGAAGCCACCGAGCGCGATGGTCTCGTTGCCGATCGTACCAAGCGCAGGGAGATCCGCCGCTTTGAAATTGTAGAGAGTCGTCGATGTTGCAATCGCACTATGATCCTTGGAACCGAGCGGAAGGATCTGCTTCACCTTCGCAGTCGCGAGATCGACGACAGCGATTGCATTGTTCTCCTGTAAAGTGACGTATGCAGTCTTCGAATCGTGCGAGACGGTGATGTACTCCGGTTCGAGATCCTGCGCCGCCGTGGCATTGGGCCCGAAGATGCGGATGCCCTTTGCGAGCAGGCTCTCCTTGTCAAAGGCGCGGAAGTCGGCAGTGCGCACGTCGGACTGCTTGAGCTTCTTCACCCCGCGCGAGAGATCGATGATGCTCACCGAACCCTCCGGATCGATGGTGTATTGGCTGTTCGGTTCGCCTTCGTTTGCCACCACCACATAACGTCCATCCGGCGAGAACGTGAGCATGTCGGGAAGCGCGCCGACCTGCACCGCGGCGACGGCTTTCAGCGTGCGATCGAAAAATGCAACGGTACCCGGCTCAGTCTTCTCAGCGCTCTCAATCGCCACAGCGAGAATGCCATCACGTACGGCCACGGAGTTTGCCACTGCACCATAGCTCTGGACATTGATCGTATCGATGATCGTCGGCTTCGTCGGATCTGCGATCGAAATCACGTCGATCTGCGCCAGCTCGGCGTTGACGACAAAGAGGCGTTTTGTCGCGGGATCGTAAGCGGAGATCTCCGCAGCGCTGGCGTCATAAGTACCAGCTGAGACAGTGCCGATCGGCTGAATGCTGATCGAGTGAGGGGACTTCGCATGCGCGGTGAGAGCCGCGGAGGCACAGAGGCCGAGGAGAGCAAGCGCCTGTAAGGCGGATTTCATGCTGGGTTTCATGGGCACCCAAGATGTTGAACATCCACGCAGGCACCGGACAGCATGCCACTGTCAAATGCTCGAGACGGTTGAGAGACAAATGTGGCAGCGGAGTTACAAGTCATGGCAGCCCGCTGCCAAAACACGCTACTGAGGAGCACGCAGAGTGGAGCATGCTTCCAGCCAATAGTGTTCGGCAGGGCTTATGCTGAAG
>CBINJX010000660.1:0-3878 GCA_966251085.1 uncultured Verrucomicrobiales bacterium | reverse complement strand
CGAAGAGTGCAGAGAACTCAACACTCAGCGCCCCTCCGCTGGCGATCGGCTCCGTACAAGAAACTGAGATCCGCCCCCCCCCGGCCTGTCTCCGGGCTCCCTGTGCTGGACGCCGCGCCGCTGTGGGTGTTTGTTTCTAATTCCGATGCAATTGTCCGCCCGCGACCAGTTCCTCGCCAAGCTGCGCACCAGTCTCGAAAGTAATACTTTCGTGCGGCTGACGCTGAGCCAGCCGCTGGGGACGGAGCCCGGGTTGCGGAATATCTACGCGCGCCCGGTCGAACTGCGGGAGGGAAAACGGATCTCTTTCCTCTATCGGTATGCACAGCGAGACATCACCAAGAATTTTACCTCCGAGGAGACGCTTGCCCGTATGGGAGAGATCCTTGGCACCGAATGGGAGCGTGCACATCTTTTTACTACGACGGGTGACTGGCAGCTCAAGTGCACCCCGAGCGGGCAGGGGAAACTGAAAGCGCAGCGTCCCACCTTCACTGTCGCCTCTGCGGCGGAGCACGACCGGCCGAAGAAACAGCAGATCGATGAAAGCTCGCGGATCTGGCTCCATGCTCTCGGTGTCACGAATGTCTCGGGCGACTGCCGTCCGGGAATGGCGGACAAGCTCCGGCAGATTCAGCGTTTCGTGGAACTGCTGGGGCATTTGCTCGATGATTCACCACTGGCGTCCCGGCGCGAGATCCGGGTGGCGGATATGGGAGCAGGGAAGGGGTATCTCACCTTCGCAACCGCTCAGCTGCTGCGACAGCGGGGAGTGGAGGCTGAGATCATTGGAGTGGAACTTCGCCCCGACCTTGTAGAGCATACCAATCAGATCGCACACGAGAGTGGGTTTCCCAACCTGCGGTTTGAGCAGGGGGAGATCGGACGCTGGCAGCCGTCGGGAGGGCTCGATCTCCTGATCGCTCTGCACGCCTGCAATACCGCCACGGACGACGCGCTGTACCAGGGAATCCAAGCTCGTGCGGGGCTGATCGTCACCGCACCGTGCTGTCACAAGGAACTGCGCCCACAGATTCATCCTCCCGAAGTGCTTCGCGAGGTGCTCCGTCACGGAATCCTGCTCGAACGCGAGGCAGAGATCCTGACTGACGGCATCCGCTCAATGCTTCTGGAGATTCACGGATATCGTGGGACTGTGTTTGAGTTCATCTCACCCGAGCACACGGGCAAGAACCTGATGATCGCCGCCACCCGTCGTCCGGCACCGGTGGATGCGGAGGGGCATCGCGCCCATCTGCGGGAGCTGTTCGCATTCTACGGAATCCGGGAGCAACACCTGGCAAAGCTACTGGGCGAGATCTGACAGAGTGCCACGAGCCGAGTGAAAGTGCCAAGTGGGCACCCGCTCATGGAAGGGCTTTCCTGACTTCCGAGCACTGAGCACCCTCTTCCCTCCTTCACGTACTCAACTCTCAACTACTTTCAGTGAAACATTGGACTCCTAAACAACTCGCCACCCTTCGCCGTCTGCGGGAAGGCTTTCTAACAGGCAGCGCTGGCAATCAGGACTACTGGCGTTCTGAAGAGGAGCTGGCCCTGTATAATGAGACCTTTGCCGAAAGGATCGGCTGGAAGTGGGATGCGGTACTCGGGGAATTGCAAGCCCGCGGCTGGGAGCCGCGGAGCGAACATCTGCTCGACTGGGGCTGTGGCTCCGGTGTTGCGAACAGGCGGCTACTGAATGCATGGCCGGGACGGTTCAAGTCGCTCACGCTGTTTGATCGCTCGCTACTGGCGCTGCGCTTTGCGGCGGCTCGGGCAAAGGAGATCGCACCGGGGGTGGATGTGCACATGGGGCTCCCCTCGACATTGCCTCCGAACACACTGGTGGTGCTCAGTCATGTCGTGAATGAGTTGCCGGACGTGGAGCTGAACAGGCTGACCCGGCTGCTTTCGGAAGCTCGTGAGATCATCTGGGTGGAGGCGGGGACCCACGCTGACAGCCGTCGCCTCATCGAAGTGCGTGAGCGCTTGAAGGACAAGCTGCAGGTGATCGCTCCGTGCACACACTCCGAGCAATGCGGGCTCATGAAGGAGGAGAATGCCCGCCACTGGTGTCATCACTTCGCCCAAGTGCCGTCGTCTGCGTTTCAGGACGCCCGCTGGGCGGAACTGAGCCGCGAGATTGGGATCGATCTGCGGACACTCCCTTACAGCTTTCTCGTGATGGACAGAGAAGGCGCAGACCGCGCCATGGCTCCCGGCTACTCACGCGTGATCGGGGAGCCGAGGAGCTTCAAGGGGTACAGCAAGGTCCTCAGTTGCCAGGCAGAGGGAGTGTCGGACCTGATGCTGCAGAAGCGGGACGCCCCCGCGTTGCTCAAAGAGCTGCACAGCGGCACTGGCGGCGGGACGTACCGATGGGAGATCGAGCGGGGCAAGATTGTGAAGGGAACGCCGCCCGGGGAGGAGGGGCAGAAAGTTGAGGGTTGAGTGCTGAGGGTTGAGGGACGGCGGAGGCAGATCAGAGGGGGTGAGCGTGACGGAAAGGGAATGGAACACTCACTTGCGACTGCCCCTCCGTGAGGTAGGCGGTCGCGCTGCCGACCGCCGGCCGGGAGGCCTTGCTAGTTATGTCATGTCTGCCCTGAAGAGGACACTTGCGGCATAAGGAGCACCCAACGGGCGGGGCGGGTGAAGGCGTAAAGAAAGTTCCTCCAGCCGGTAGTTCCCGGCTCCCTGATCAGAACAGGATCGCGCTGCCGAGCGCCTCGTCGTCGGAGGCCACAACCAGTTGGCCTGCGGGATCTACGGAGATTGCCTCCACCTTGCGACCGCCGGGGCCGTCACGAAGGATCTGAATTGGCTTCGGCAGCGGCTGCCAATTCACGCCGCCGTTGGTAATCACCAACCGCCCCACTTCCCACACGGCGGATGCAAACGGTCCCTTGTCTCCCGGGTCTGCAGCGGATGACACCAGCAGGCGGCCATCTGGCTCGAGACGCAGATCGGAGATATGGCGGACGTCTTCCTTCGGCCAGGGCAGCCTGATATCTGCAGACTGCACCGGACCAAACTCAGCGCGTCGCCCTCCATTCCACTCCGCCCAGAAGATCCGGCCTGGCTTCTTGTCGCTGCCACGGTTTCCCCAGACGGCAACCGGGCGTTCGCTGACATGAGCAAGACTGAATCCCTCCAACTCCTCGATGTTGTCTCGTTTGGGCAAATTGCCACTCGCTATCACGCGCAGAGTGCCGTTCACCAGCCTCACTGCCGACCACTCGCCGCGGCTCGTCACTGCGATGAAACGGCCTGGATCACCGGGAACTGCGCTGATTGCTTCGAGATCCACTGGTTCCGGTCCGGACCAGCGCAGGGCACGTGTCGTTACTCCACCGGCCGGCGTTTTCTGGATCAGGATCGCACGAGGCTCTCCCTTTTTCTTTGCATCGCTAACTGCGACCCACTCTGGGCCAGCCGGAGCCAGACCGCTAACACCATGGAGCGGAAGCGTCTGCCATGCGGCGCTGCGGCTTGCCGTAGTAGGTGCGGTGCAGCCGGTGAAGAACGCTGTAGCAAGGACGAGGGCTGTCGTGATCCTGATTTCAGACATAGCTGCGCCCTGAGATACCGGGGCTGCGGAATCAGCGCAAACTTGAACGATTGTTAGCCTCTTTTCTGAAAGTAAATAGTCGGAAGTATCGAGTTGAGAGCCACGCACCGGCGGATCAGCGCGGGTGAGTGTTGCGAAGCGGGAGCTGTTTACTGACTTCTGAGCTCGACTTTGGCCATTTTTACATCCGCCGATCTGGCCTTCTATCCCGAAGGGATACAAGGCGGATGCCAGATCCGGACGATTCTGTTTTTCAACATCGTGTCCGTGGGTGAACATGCAAGAAATGCCCGCTTCTCCGGGT
>CBINJX010000659.1:0-3879 GCA_966251085.1 uncultured Verrucomicrobiales bacterium | reverse complement strand
AGTTTGCTCTTCTCGGGCTTGCCCGGAACGATGGTAGAGACAACGTCAAATGCAGCTTCCTTGGTGCTGAGATCGACGTCCGTACGACCTTCCTCGTAGTCCGTCCCCTTGGGGTTGTGACAACGAACACATGCGGTTTCGAGGATGGGTTGCACGTCCTTGACGAAATCAACGGCTGCATGAGCAGCAATCGGACCGGCAAGAATCACGGCAGAAGCGCGAAGAAAAAGAGACATTCTCATTCGGAGGAGTGGCGGATACTTGTCCGCAGACCTTTGGATGTCAACGGGCGGACGTGTACTTGCCACCAACCCGCCAAGTCGCATCTTCTTTGAAATGTGATCAGCCAAAGTGCATTTCTTGCCTATCGGGGGCGCATCGCTCCATCACCAACCGGCTATCTGCACCTGGGGCATGCCCGGACGTTCTGGATCGCGCAGCAACGTACCCGGGAGCACGGCGGTACGTTGATTTTAAGGAACGAAGATCTCGACCGCGCCCGGTGCAAACCGGAATTCATTGCAGCGGCAATCGAGGATCTGCAATGGTTTGGGTTTGAATGGAGCGAAGGACCCGACGTCGGCGGTCCGCATGCTCCCTACAACCAGAGTGAGCGTATGCCGCACTACATTGCGGCTTTCGAGCGCCTCCGGGCTTCCAAGCTCATTTATCCCTGCCGCTGCTCTCGGCAGGATGTGTTACGTGCCTTGTCTGCGCCTCATCAGGGAGAGGAAGAACCGATCTATCCCGGGACCTGCCGGTCTTTCGAACCACTCGTTTCACCTGCACCCCGTGCTGGCATTAGCTGGCGCTTCCGGGTTCCGGAGGGACGGTGTGTCGAGTTTGTGGACGGCAATCTCGGACCGCAGCGTGCCATTGCCGGTGAAGACTTCGGCGATTTTCTGGTATGGAGAAAGGATGACTTGCCGAGCTATCAGCTCGCAGTCGTGGTGGACGATGCTGCGATGGGTATCACCGAGGTGGTCCGCGGTGAAGACCTGATCACCAGCACTTTCCGTCAGCTACTCCTCTACGAGACACTCGGCTACACGGCTCCCTCATTCTACCATTGTGCCCTGATGAGGGACATCAACGGTGCACGCCTGGCCAAGCGTAGCAACGCAACAGCCCTTCGCACATTTCGTGCACAGGGCCGGAGTCCGGAAGAACTGCGAAGCGTTTTCTACGGCGCATTTCATTTAGAATGAGTCCCGGATTGGGTAGAGTATATGTAAAGGAGAGCTTATCCAGAAGTTCTCAGAGGGGCGGCACTCAGTTGATGCGCCACAGAAGGAGCGGGTGCCCCTGAGGTAGTGCTGTAAAAGCCCCTCGTCTCGCCTTGGCGGCTTCCTTAGTTGCGTTGCGGCCACAAGGCACTCCGTGGAGAGATGCTACAGACAATCTCAGTACCACCATCTGGATCGGGATGGAAATCAACGGTGGCTCCGATCAATCCGGCACGATACCGCATGATCCGAAGTCCCATCCCACTATCTTTTGGAAGCGGATTGGGGAGTCCCTTACCGTTGTCCCTGATAACGAGATTTGCGCGACCATCGGTACTTGCCTCAAGCCTTAGTAGCACCTCTGTGGCTTCGCTATGCCGGATGGCATTACTGAGTGCTTCCTGGGCGATTCGGTAGAGGTGGAGAGCCAGGTCCGGATTGCTGATCGCCACTGAGTCATCACAAATACATTGACAGCGGATCCGGAACATTTTCTCGGCGTTGGATGCAAGATCTCGCAATGCGTCGGTGAGCCCTCCAGTTTCGATCGCCGAAGGCGCCATACCTCGCACCAGCATGCGCGTGCGTTGCAATGCTTCGCTTGCCCAACTCACAATTTTCTCAGCCCGGGCCGCATCTGACTCTGACTTCGACTTGAGGCTCATGGAAAGTGCCCGCGATTCGAGATGAATGCCGGTCAGCCATTGACTGAGATCATCGTGCAGATCGTGCCCGAGGCGCCGCTGTTCGCGATTACTTGCATCAATGAGTTCTCGTTCGAGCATCTTCCGCTCGGTTATATCCATGGTGGTTCCCGCCATGCGGACAGCTTTTCCGCTCTTGTCATACATGACGTTTCCACGCTCCGCCAAATAGCGGACTGTTCCGTCCGGCCACAAAACCCGAAACTCGCAAAGATACCTATCGTCTGCTCTCTCGATTGAGCGCTTGATCTGCCGTTCCACCATCTCCCGGTCGTCAGGATGGATGAGATTCATGAAAGGTTCGACTAGTCCACTGGTAGAGCCCCGGTGTCTGCCGAAAAAGTCGTTAAGCTCGTCTGAGTGCCAGATTTGATTAGTTTCGAGGTCCCATTCCCAAGTGCCCACGTGTGCTGCTTCCAAGGCTAACCGCAGGTGTTCCTCACTCCGGCAAAGTCGCCTTTCAGCCCATTGCCGACTCTCGTCCATTTGCCTCAAGGCTTTCATGTTCTTCGAGACGATGAGGCCGAATGCCAGCGCCGCGCATGTTACCAGGAACGCAGTCTCTTCATCGTAACCGAGAATTCCGAAGCGCTCGCTCAATTTTGCAAGCCAGCCGATTACCACAAGAACCGAGATACCCGCCGGCAAGATTGTGCGGCCGACGACGCTATCTGGCCCCTTCCGATTGAAAAGCGCTATCCATCCTCTCTCCGGCATCGCGCTCAGAATTGCTCCACTCAGAGCGAGTAAACTAATCGCGGTAAGCGGCACCATGGTTCTCGGTGAGAAAGGGCCCGTAGCCGCCTTCACTCCGTAAATGGAACCAACAAGGGATGCAAACGGGAGAAACGCAGCAGCAAGGGCTAGCCACTCTGCTGGGCAATGTTTACGCCGAGGGCATGCATCAAGACAGGTCAGAGCACAGCCGGCCAAGGTGACTGAAATTGCTGAGTTGAAGGCCATCGGGTGGACGGGCAAATCCATTCCCTGCAACGGAATGCCTGCCACCGGTGTGAGGATTGCACCAATCCCCCAGTCGAAAACGAGTTTCACCATCGCCCAGCCCCCAACCGCTGCAACAACCGCCCCGCAGACCTGCCCCAGCCGGCGCCGTTTTCTATGTTGAGGAACTTTCCACAACCAAAGTGACACGGCCGCGAATAGTAGCGCGATGGCTGTAGGAGCTGTTGTTCGACCGACTCCGGGGAAAAAGAGTAGCAGAAAATCTACGCCAATACATTCACCGATGAGGACGACCGCACTCAAAGCGAAGACGCTGGCCACAGCAACTCGATGCATCTTTCGCAAAAACGCTACAGCTTCGCCGTCCAAAGGATTCATATCGCGGGGATGACCACGAGGTGGCCTCCCAACATGGGCGCGATTGCATTATAACAAAAGGTGTTTGTTATAAATTTTCAGGACGGTGTTCGCTTTTTGGCGCCTTTGTGAGGCGACGACGAAATCCCATCCCCAAACACGTCCACCCAAGACTCCTCCCGAACCGGTAGAGTCTTCAATTTGCCATGCCCCTGACAACGAAAGTTGAGGGTTGAGGGACGTGCAGGGGCGGATCGGAGCAGGTGCAAGTAGCGGAATTTGAACTGATTACTGACTCCCTGATTACTTTCTTTGCGCCCTCTTGACCGCTGCTCGCTGGTTGCCTCTCTGAAAGTGAATAGTTGAGAGTATCGAGTTGAGAGCCGCGCACTGGCGGATCAAGACGGATCGGTGTGGCGATGCCAGGGCTGTTTACTGACCTCTGAGCACTGAGTACTGAGTACTCTCTTCCCGACTTCACGCGCCCCGCTCGTTGGTTGCTCTCAACCCTCAACCCTCGACTATCAGAAGAGCAACCCACTCGCGCGGGTGAAGGGGTAAAGAATGAAATCCCTATGGCGCGTCACATCACCCGGTAGGGTCCTCGCGCCGCGAGTGCCTTTTCCACG
>CBINJX010000658.1:0-3892 GCA_966251085.1 uncultured Verrucomicrobiales bacterium | reverse complement strand
ATCGTCTGCGTTGCAGAGAGAACCACATCAGCGGCATGCACACTCGGAGCCAACATCAGACCGGCAGGAACGATGGCTCCCGCAAGAATCATCCTCTGCCATCCAGGTTTCTTTCCTAGCAACAAAACATCAGGGCACGACGAGGGGAAGACACGACGATGCGTCATAATTTAGGGAGGGAATTCTGAGTTTCGGGAAACCGGCGCAACCATCTTGGGGGAGCTGCGTCAAGCCGAGTTCACCGAAATATTGCATTCGCCGCAAGCAGTTTTCTTTACGAGGACACTAATATTATTACCAGAGCCATCAAAGACAACCGGCTGGAGAAGCGGCTGCGATTCATAACGCGTTCTGAGTGCGCTGTTTGGCCCTATAGGCCTGATAGGACGAATGCACGCTGCTGCGTGAAGCTTGGCGCCGACCTCTCACCTCTCACTGCTTTACTTCAACTCCATTTCCAATCCGCACTTCGGATTCGCGCTAGGGTCTCGGTTGAGCTGAAACCACTCCGGGCAATCCCCGCGCATTCCGTACGATGCCGCTCCCAGCGTTCCTTTTCCCATGGCTGGGGCTGATGCCGTGCGGTGTAGGGCACCTTTTGCCCCACGAGCATTGTGAGATAACCTTCCATACCGAAGATGCTCGACTGCCGCAGCATCGTCATCGAGTGGATCGCCGTGGGGCCGTTCTCCTGGTAGAATTCCACCAGGGGAGCAATTGTTCCGAGATCGGTATCGGCGTGACAGGCGCGCCAGAACGGCGTGTCCCGCAAGGTATTATATTTATAGTGGAGCGCGATGAAGTCGCGAACCTCGTCCCAGCTCTCACAGATGAGCTGATTATACACGGCGGCCAGTCCGGGAGTCGGACGCCCCATGCACTCAAAAAGGGTAAAGGCGAGGCTGCGGCACTGTACGATGATTGTCGCCAGGGCAGTGGCTTCGAGAGGCTCGACAAAACCGGAAGAGTTCCCGATTCCCACCACGTTACCTACCCACATTCGGGCATACCGGCCGGAGCGGAATTTCACAACGCGCGGCTCACGTCCTCCGTCGAGCACCTTGGGATTGTTGCGCACGAACTCCTCACGGGCGGCTTCGTCGGAGATGAAACGAGAGGAATAGACATATCCCCGATTGATCCAGTGTTCATGTTCGATTTGCCAGCACCAGCCCGCATCCATGGTCTCCGCCGTGGTGTAAGGAAGAAGAGGCTCGGTGGTGCGCGACCATCCGCCAATTACGGCCCGGTCGCAGAAAAGCACTTTGTCAAAGGACTGGTACGGCTCGCCCAAGGCGCGTCCGAGCAATTCGGAGCGAAAGCCGCTCGCGTCGATGAACAGATCCCCTGTGATCCGCTCCCCGCTTTCGAGCACGAGTGCGGCGACGTTCTCCCCGTTCCGCTCCACTTCCTTTACGGTACCGTCGGTGATGGTTACACCATTCTCCCGGCAACGCGCCTCGAGATACGTGACGAGTTTGTGATTCTCGATATGGAAGCCGACAAACTGATGCGCAGCGAATTCAGGCAGGCCGTCCTTGCGCCGGGGGAATGCCCGGCCAGCGGACATGAGTGCGCTCCAGATATCGGCATTCGCCATGTCTGAATCGCAGTAGAAACCGCTATTCCGTGGCAGATCCGGCCAGCGGTTGTTCATCTGATGGGAGAAGGTGTAGTTGAAATGCCCACGCGGCCCCCAGACGAACTTGATTCCAAGTTTCCATGTCGGGTCCGCCTCGGCATACAGCTGACCGGCAGGCAATCCCAGCATCTCGATGAAGTACTTCGGGAATGCCTGGAAGGTGCCTTCACCGACGCCGATGATTCCAATGTCGGGACTTCGCACCAGCCGAACCGAAAATGCAGGAACGAGACGACGAAGCGTGAGCGCTGCAATGAGTCCAGCGCTGCCGCCACCGAGGACGACGATGTTGCGGATCATGAAAGGGGGGGACGCTCAAGGTGAAGCGACTCTCCGGATGAAAAGCAAATCCGAATGACGAATGACGAGATTCGAAAGGAGTCAGAGTCCTCAATGACGACGAGCGTTCCGCTCGGCGTTCGCAGAAACGTATACGGGAAAACCCTAATAGCCAGTCATACAAAAGCTCGCCATCTTCGCCCACGATGTTCCCCCATCCCCACATCGTCCTATCCGGCGGCGATGGCAAAAGGCGCAGCACCAATGCGCTGTCTTTTGCCAGACTGCTGCCGGCGACTGATCTTTTCATCTGCGCGAAACACAAATTCGACGCGTCACACTCACTAATCGGGGTTTTCCAGCTGCGCTGGAAGTGGAGTTGAACCCGACCTCTGCTCCTCATGAAAATCCAGAGCGTAGTGGTGCTCGGCAATGATGTTGCCGGGCTCCTCGCCGCATTGACCCTGAAACGGCGGCTCACGTCACTCGCAGTGCGAGTGATCCGAAAACCTTCCGTTGCCCCCTCCATCGAAAGTGAGGCGACTACCGCCGCGCTTGCCGCATTGCTCTTTGTCTATCTCGGACTGAAGCCGGCACAGTTCTACAAAGAGGTTGGGCCGACCTGGCGTCTGGGCACACGTTTTCTCTGGGGGCCTCGCCCGGAGTTTTTCTACGCTTGCGCCCGTGAGTATGAGCAGTCCCCTCCGGAGTTTTCGCGCAGCATCGGTTATTACTGCACAAATGGGAGCCCGGTCATCGGCGCATCGAGTGCGCTGATGCATCACGGAAAAGCATTTCCACGCAGACCCGACGGCATGCCCCTGCTCGCCCGGCAGCACGGTTTTCACCTCGAGCTCCCAAAGCTCATCGGCTACCTCGAAGATCGCTGCCGTGAATGTGGCGTAATCCTTTCCGAAGGCACCGTCCAGGAAATCGGGAAATCCGCAGGCGGAATTGCATCACTCCAGCTCAAAGGGGGCGAACGGGTGAGCGCGGATCTTTTCATCGACGCAAGCGGTTCCCGCTCCGAACTGCTCGAACAAACGCTCGCGGAGCCGTTCACCTCATATGAGCAGGCTCTCCCCTGTGACCGGATTGCCGTCGCCAAATGGGCGCGTACGGCCGAACCGATCGCACCGTACACCACCATCGAGACAATGGAGGCAGGGTGGTGCTGGCAGATCGAGCATGAGCATACGATCAACCGCGGTTATGTATATGCTTCGCAATTCATCACCGACTCGAAAGCCGAGGCGGAACTGTTGAGGAAAAACCCCAAAAGCGCCGGCCCACTCGAGGTGCGGCGCTTTCGCTCGGGACGCCATTCCCGCCTTTGGGTGGAGAACGTGATCGCCATCGGGGATTCCGCCGGGTTTATCGAACCCTTGCAGCCCATACGCCTGCATGCGGCTTGTACGCAGGCTCGTCTTCTCACTGATTCCCTCGCGGATAGCCTCTTGGAGCCCACGCCGAGTCTGCGGGATTTATATAATCATGCAGTTGGACAAGAGTGGGACGAACTGCGCGATTTTCTCCTGGTACACTACGCTTTCAATAGCCGCCTCGATACCCCGTTCTGGCGGGAACGACGTGAGAAGACCGATCTGGGAGGTGCCGCGAAGATCGTGAGATTCTATCAGGAGAACGGTCCATCCCTCCTCGGCTCTTCACTTCTAATCCGTCACGACTCCCCCTTCGGTCTCGACGGTTATCTCGCTCTGCTGATCGGTCAGCAGGTGCCATATGAGAAGAATTATCGCCCATCCGCTGCCGAGCAGCACGCCTGGAGGAAAAAGGTAACGCAATTCGAAAGCCAGGCACAGCGGGCGCTGACTGTCAGCGAAAGTCTCGAGGCGCTGCGACGGGCGGAGTGGACGGGCTTTTAAGTGCTGAAGGTTGAGAGCAACCAAACAAGTGGAGCGCGGGAAGGCATCAAGAAAGTGCGTGTGGTGGAGCGCGAGCAGCGAGCCG
>CBINJX010000657.1:0-3893 GCA_966251085.1 uncultured Verrucomicrobiales bacterium | reverse complement strand
TGCATGAAGATCCTGAATCTGTTTTCCACGTACTTCACCATCTTGCTGCGAATAATCCCAGCGTGAAAGCTTCATCACACGGTGCGCCAAGTGAACGCACCTTTTCTCTAGCATGACCTCTACCGTTTCTGAATCTAGCGATCCAGAGGTGCCGCTCAGCCGGGTGGCGACGTTCATCCGGCAGGTCACTCACGACGTGCGGAACGATCTGAATTCGATGGACTTGCAGGCCGCCTATGCGGTGGAGCTGAACACCGACCCGGAGGCCATCGAAGAGGTTCGCCGGATTCGTCAGTTGATCCAGCAGACGGCAAAACGTCTGCAGGCGCTCTCGGCGAATTTTCAGCTTACGCAGCCGAATCTAGTAACCTATTCCGCAAAAATTTTCGTGGAGGATTTGCGGGATCGGCTGACGAAGACGTTTCCCGAGCAAATGCCCGGTGTGGAATGGAAGGTTTCACTCGGTGACGAGATGATCTCGATCGATATCGAGATGGTTTTTGGTGCTCTGGTCGAAATTTTTCGCAATGCATTCCAGTTCCGCGAGGCGGGTCAGCCAATCCTTGCTTCGGTCTTCGTCTCAAACGGAAGAATGGTGCTGGAGCTGGACGAAGGAAAGGCGGCAGTTGCTTCAGATCCAGCGACTTGGGGAAAATCACCGCTAGTGAGCACGCGCCGCGGCGGGTACGGCCTGGGACTGTTCCGGACCCGAAGGGTTCTCGAAGTTCATGGTGGAGAAATTACTGCCTCTCACGATTCTGCACGCGCGCGGCTCACGACTCGTGTATCGTTGCCACTCGCCTCTGAATCTTGAGTAAATGAGTTCCGGTTCGCCCCACAAAGTAGTCGTAATCGATGATGAGCGTCCGATTCTGATGACGCTCGAAGCGCTGTTGAAGCGTCACGGCTACGAGCCGCTCCTGGCCAATACGGCTGGCACGGGAATGTCGATGGTTCGGAAAAATAATCCGGATCTCGTTTTGCTCGATCTGGGACTGCCGGATGCGGATGGATTGGATGTCCTGCGGGAGCTACGGCAGGAGTGGACGGATACGCAGGTGATCATCCTGACGGCGCACGACTCGCTCTCGAACGCCATCGATTCGATCAAGCTCGGTGCCTTCCACTTTATCTCCAAGCCGTATGCGCCGGAGGAGTTGCTTGGTTTGATGAGCCAGGCGCTGGAAAAGCGAAAGCTCTCCCTTGAGACGGCCCGCCTGCGTCAGCGTGAGAAGGAACTCTCGAAGGAACTGGACGAGGCCAAGCGCCAGCTCGCTCCGGTGGTGAAGAGCCGCAACATGCAGGATGTGCTGGAGCTGATCCATCGGGTGGCTCCCACTGATGCAAATGTGCTGCTGCTCGGCGAGAGTGGCGTAGGTAAGGAGGTGATGGCCAACTACATCCATCGGCTCAGCCGGAGATCGAGTGGGCCATTGGTGAAGCTGAACTGTGCGGCTTTTCCCGCAAACATGATTGAGGCCGAGCTATTCGGCTACATGAAGGGGGCGTTCACCGGAGCAGTGACAGATTTTCCGGGTATGATTCATGAGGCTACGGGCGGAACGCTCTTCCTGGATGAAGTGGCCGAGATGCCGCCGGAGCTGCAGACACGTTTCCTGCGGGTGCTGCAGGAGCGCGAATATCGACCGCTCGGAAGCACAAAAACCATCAAGTCCGACTTTCGCCTGATTGCTGCGACGAACCGGCCAGTGCAGGAGGCGATCCGAGGAGGGCAATTCCGTCAGGACCTTTATTACCGGCTAAATACTTTTCAGATCGACATTCCGCCTCTTCGTGAGCGGAAGGAGGACATCCCGGCATTGGTCACAACCTTTGTTAAGAGGTTTGCCGAGCAGCTGAACAAGCCTGAGCCGAAGATCGCGCCTGAGGCGTTTGAGATGCTGCTCAACTACCCGTGGCCGGGGAATATCCGCGAGCTGCAGAATGCGATCGAGTTCAGCGTGATTCTGGCTGAGCGCGACATCATCACCGACAAGCAGCTGCCGAAGGAGATTCAACTCCCACCTGTGTTGCAGAACGTCGCGGCCAAGACCAATGGGATCTCGACGACGCTGAACCTCGATGAACAGGAGAAGGAGACGATTCTAAAGGCCTTGGCGCAGGCGCACGGTAACAAGAAGAAAGCGGCGGAGATCCTTGGCATTCATCGGCCGACGCTCTACAGCAAGCTGAAGCGGTACGAGATCCAGTTGTGATGTCGCCTCGTTGTGTGACGGGTTGACAGAGGACTCGGTCCGGTGGTGACTGCTTATTCATATTTTTTCTCCGACTCCCATGCTCCGCCATCGTGAAAAGGTGCTCGCTCATGCTGAGCAGCAATTGCTCTCCAGAGGGAAGTCCAATCCGGCGGAACTGCTGGCGCTATACAAGAAGTTCCTGAAGATCGAGAATCACCGGATCCGGCTGAAACATTACAGCGGCGGTGGTGGGCGCGATGTCTGCGCGCAGAGGGCGAGTCTGGTGGATATTATGCTGCGGCATCTCTTGGATGCCGCAATGGGGCAGCAGGCTGCTGCCAAGGCGAAGCTGCCGAAGCTTTCGCTGGTCGCTATTGGCGGCTATGGGCGAGGGGAGCTGAATCCGTACAGCGATATCGATATCATGTTCCTGCACCCGGACGGTGTGCGGAATGTGGATCAGGTAGTGGGGCCGGTGGTGGAGCAGGTGCTGTATATGCTCTGGGATGTGGGCTTCAAGGTTGGGCATTCCACGCGGTCGATCAGTGAAGCGAACCGGCAGGCTAATGCGGATATGCTTTCAAAGACGTCGTTGCTCGAAGCGCGTCTGGTCACTGGGGATGAGCAGCTTTACAACGATTTTCGCGCCCAGTTTATCAAGGAATGTGTGGAGGGACACGAGGAGGCATATATTGCGGATCGCGTGACCAATCAGGCCGAGAGGCACGCAAAGTTTGGCCGCACGGTTTACATGCAGGAGCCGAATGTGAAGAACGGCTGCGGTGGTCTGCGGGATTATCAGAACCTTCTCTGGATAGCGTTCTTCAAACACCGGGTCCAATCGACGGCGGGTCTGGTGGAAAAGAAGCTCCTGAACGAGAGCGAGCGCCGACAGTTGGATCGGGCGTATGATTTCCTCCTGCGAATCCGCACAGAACTGCACTACCTGAACAAAAGGGCGGCGGATGTTATCCTGATCTCCCAACAGCTACAGATCGCGGATAAGCTGGATTACCCGCAGAAGAACATTCTCCGCCGCACGGAGGCGTTCATGCGCGATTATTACCAGCACGCGCGAAACATCTACAACATTACCGAGCTACTATCTGAGCGTCTCTGTCTTGCACAGCCTCAGGCTGAGAAGAAGCCGCGGATTCTAAGTTTTCTGCGGCGTACGAAAGCGCCGCAAAAGGAGTTTTTCGACGGTTTTTACAGCCGGGATGGGCGCATCTACGCGGAGAGTTCGAACGTGTTCAATCAAGAGCCGGCCCGGATGATGCGGCTATTCCAGCACATGCAGCAGCGCCAGCTCAAGCTGAGTCCGGAACTGCGGCAATTGCTCCGTCGTCGCACACACTTGGTAGATAGGACGTTCCAGTACGCCAAAAACCAGCGGGAAACGTTCACCGCGGTTCTTTCCCGTAAGGGGGAGGTTGGCGCTGTATTGCGCGCCATGCACGAGGTCGATTTCCTCGGCCGCTACATCCCGGAGTTCGGTCAGTTGACCTGTCTGGTTCAGCATGAATTCTTTCACCGCTATACTGCGGATGAGCACACCTTGGTTTGTATCGAGAAGCTGGATGAGTTGATCGATACGACGGAGCCGAAACTTCAGGAGTATCGGAAACTCTTCCAGAAGCTGGAGGATCCGTTTGTTCTCTATCTTGCTCTCTTACTCCACGATACGGGCAAGGC
>CBINJX010000656.1:0-3901 GCA_966251085.1 uncultured Verrucomicrobiales bacterium | reverse complement strand
CAGCTCGAAAGCGAAGCGCTGATCATGGCAGCGCTCAGTCATCCAAATGTGGTGCGGATCTTCTCGATGGGGCATGAAGCCGGCCTTCGCTATCTTTCGATGGAAGTGGTGGAGCATGGCAGCCTGGCGACATTGCTGGACGAGGAGGGGCAACTCCCCGAGGCACGGATTCTCAGGATCGCTCTCGACTCTGCGAATGGACTCGCAGCGGTGTATGCCCGGGGACTGATTCATCGCGATGTGAAGCCCGGGAATATTCTCTTCGACGGCTCCGGTTGCGCCAAGATCGTCGATTTCGGCTTGGCGACACAGGCGACGGATCAGCAGGCCGATGGCGAAGTATTCGGCTCCCCGTTTTACCTCTCTCCCGAGCGGGTCACCGGGGTGCAGGAGGATTTCCGCAGTGATATCTATTCCCTGGGGGCGACCTTGTTCCATGCCGCGGCAGGCCGTCCGCCCTTCGATGCACCGACAGCCATACAGGTAGCGATGAAGCATGCGGAATCCCGTGCTCCGAAGCTCCGCTCCTATGCGCCGCAAATCTCCAGCATCACCGGATCGATCATCGATCGCATGCTGCAGCGTGACCGGGAAGATCGCTACCAGAGTTATCAGGAACTGATCGATGACCTGGTCTATGCGCAAAACCAGCTCACCGGCGGAGCCGCGGCAACTGCCGCACCGGTGGCGGAGACCTGGAAGTCGCTCTCCAGCGAAGAGGACAAACAGCAGGCGCTCTTGAGCTGGATCGTGATCGGGATGCTGGCACTGGCCGTGATCGGTGGCGGCGCCTTTTTCCTCTGGCCGAAAAACCAGGGAGCCACCTCAGCGCAGATCGAGGAATCGGAGGCCGATCGACTCCTTCGTGAGGCGATGGAGAGATCCAAGAAGAAGGAAGAGCTTCCAGCGCAGCAAGGAGAGGCGAAAAACTCAGTCGCCTCCGCTCCTGCACAGGCATTCACGCCAACCGCTGCGGCATCCTATGGTAAGCTGATCCATGAATTCGATTTCGAGGATGGCTCCGGGAAGGTCCAGGATTCCGTAGGGGGGCTCACACTGAACCTCCTCAAGGGGGCGCGTCTCGTTCCAAACGGAGTCGATGGAAAGCAATGTCTGGAGATTCGCAGTGCCCAAGGCGCAAAGGCGGCCATTTTCTCGCCGAAGGGAGCGATACGCACTGCTTCCGGTCTGTCGGGGGTTACGCTGGCTGCGTGGATCAAAGTCATGAATCCTCCCTCGAAAAATAAGGGATCGTATATCCGTGCTGCAGTCGTCTCCGTGCTTGCGGGAGGTGATGCCACAAAAGCCGCCGCCGAGAACGCAAAATTTATGGCCCGCTGCAATCTCACTCTGGATGAGAATGGGAAACTCTATGCAACAATCCGTAAACGGGATTCGGATGGGACGCTAAGTACCGGCGCAGAGACAGGAAATATTTCTGCTGGTGTATGGACGCATATCGCCGTGGCGGTGGATTACGCGGCGACCAATTCCGAGAATGTAAACATGCAGTTCTTCGTGAATGGAGAGGAGGTCGGCGCGCGCCCGGTTCCCCGCGCGATGTCGGACGATAGGAAGACGGACTCCACGCCGTCCTTTGGCCTGGTGATCGGCTCCAACCGGGCCGATGGGACTGCCAGTGAGCAGTTCGACGGGTTGATCGACAAGGTGCAGGTTTATAACAAGGCGCTCACTGTCCAAGACGTGCGGGAACTGTATACGAAGCATCGTCCGTAGTTTCGACGCCACGGCAAAACTGTATAGAGGCGGCTCTGTCCCAAGTTCGACGAGGGACGTGCCGCCTCTGAGTTTTTGCATGGGTACGGGCGGATGGCGGTGGAGGAACGACTCTCATTCGCTCACCCAAGCTCTGCGCCACCCCATCGCCTGTGCCCGGGCTAGCTGCCATCTGCAGAATGAATACCCGGCTGGCGAACAGGTGCGGTGCCTACCAGTGACTTCAACCGGTCAATATCCACCGGCTTTACGAGGTGCTCGTTGAAGCCTGCCTGCATCGCACGCCGTCGGTCCTCTTCCTGTCCGTACCCGGTGATCGCGATGATGGTGGCATCGGCGCAGCATTGGTCCTTACGCAGGTGCTGCGCCACTTCGTAGCCGCTCATCCCCGGCAACCCGATATCGAGAAGGACGACTTCGGGGGCAAAGTCGTGTGCTTTCTCGCAGGCCACGACTCCGTCCTCGGCAATCTCGACGGTATGCCCCAGTCTCCGAAGCAGGCGCGCGAGTCCCTGGGCCGTGTCTGGGAGGTCATCCACGACGAGCACCCGGTGGGGAAGCAATTTCTTCGGTGGTGCTTCGGGGGTGGAGGGAGCGATTTGCTCGGGGGCGGAAAATGCAGGCAGCCGCACGGTAAAGGTACTGCCTTTGCCTGGGCCTTTGCTTTGCGCCTGGACACTGCCTCCATGCATCTCCGTCAGTGTCTTTACGATTGGCAGGCCGAGTCCGAGACCTCCCTCTGGGCGGGCCAGTGAACGCTTCCCCTGGACGAACAGATCGAACATCTCGGGAAGTTCCTCTGGTGGTATGCCGATTCCATTGTCCGAAACCTGAATGACAATCTCGCGACGGCCGTCCGCTGCCGATTCGGACCGTGCGGTGACCGAAATCTGCCCCCCGGGGGGCGTGTACTTGGCTGCGTTCGTCAGGAGATTGACGATGATCTGCTCCAGCCGGACAGGATCCGCGTTGATCCAAAGCGCATCGCTTTCGAAATGCTTGCTCAGTCGATGATGCCGATCGTCAAACAGCGGTTGTATAGAATCCATCGCGTGGTTGAGCGTCACCACCACATTGAGCCGCTCTTTGCGAAGGGTCACCATTCCACGGGTGACACGCGAGACATCGAGCAACTCATCCACGAGGCGAATGAGGTGTGAACTTTGCCGCTCGATCACCCCTTTCGCCCAGGCAAACGTTTCGCGCCCCTCATCGGGTGTCCAGATCGTCAACGCATGGCGGATCGCCGCCAGAGGATTCCGCAACTCATGGCCGAGCATCGCGATGAATTCATCCTTTCGCCTGCTTGCCTCATGAAGCGCTTCCTCGGCGAGTTTGCGTTCATGGATATCCATGATGAATGAACTCAGGCCGCCGTCAGCCGCAGGAAATACCCGCATATCGAGCCAGCGGTGAATGACCGGGGAAAGAAACTCGAAGCATACCGGCACCCGCTCGCTCATGGCCTTGCGGTACTTCTCTTCGAGAATGGTGCCACAAACCTGCGGAGCCAGCTCCCAGAGCACCTTTCCGATCACCTGTTCTTTTTGCTTCCCGAATAGAGCTTCCCACTTGGGGTTTATAAACGTGTATCGCCAATTGGCGTCGATCGCAGAACACGCTTCACCCATGCTTTCGAGGATGATGGCGAGCTGACGGTCGGCCGCCCGTGCTGCAGCTTCCGCTGCTTTGCGGTCACTGATGTCCAGGTGTACCCCTGCGGAGCGCACCGGCCGCCCTTGCGAGTCACGGAAGGTCCTGCCGGTCGTGAGTATCCACTTCCACTTGCCGTCCTTGGTCCGGAGCCGATGCTCTGCGGAGAAGAGGGGCGTGTTACCCTCGACATGCGCCTGGATGGCGCTCAATACCCGATCACGGTCATCGGGGTGCACCCGTTTTTCCCATTCACTGAAGTGCGGCTCCAACTCATCCAAAGAGTAGCCGAGCATCTCCGCCCAGCGCTGGTTGTAGAGGACCTCGCCGGTTTGCATGTTCCAGTGCCACGTGCCGAGGTCTGCGCCACGCAAGGCAAGATCCAGCCGTTCTTCGAGGTCCAGAAGCGCCGCTACCGGTTCCGCGTGCTGGACGGTGGGCCGTCGCGGTTCTACGAGTTCTTCCTCACCAACCCCGACAACCTGGCGCAGAAGATCCCCTTCTGGGTGAT
>CBINJX010000655.1:0-3907 GCA_966251085.1 uncultured Verrucomicrobiales bacterium | reverse complement strand
CGGAAATCTGCGAGGTACGAGTGCACCGAGGCGATCATAGCGCCCCCGCACATGCACGCGGACATCCTGCGTACCTTCATGCGCGCTCTTGGGGGGTCCTCCTTCCTGTAAACCATGTACCTCGGGGGAGGTGGCAGCGAGTTGATCGATCAGCCGCTTTTGCTCTGCCTCGAAGGTTGCCGTTTCTGGGGAATCACCGGCGAGTTGTTCTCCTTCTCCCGCACAAATCCACCAGGTCTTCTCATGCCCTTGGCTGGCGCCATTAACGAGCGCCTCGCTCAAATCCCATCTCTGCCCGCTCGCATCCTGAACCGTGAACTCCACCTGCGTGGAGTCAAACGAGTACTCGCGATTGGGCCTGATGATCACCTGCAGGAGATCTCCTTGCTTCACGGAAATTTCCTTCTCCGGGAAATCGACATTCCCGCCGTTCTTCAATGTGCCTTGCCCGAGGGTGGTCGTACCTTTGCGGATCTCCCAGGCAATACCGTCTCCACCGTTTGGGTCCACATCGCGCAAACGAGCCGCGAGCCGTATGGTTCCTTGGATCGGGCTGCGCCATGCGGCGGTGATGGCGGATTCTGGCGCAGGGTGAACGGCGATGGCTCGCCCCGGAAGCTTGATGGTGACGAAGGAGACCTCCCTGTCTGTGGTGTTGATCACGAGCGAGGGATTTTCCTGCCTCTCCAGTGTCCACGCGTGAAGGCCCGGTTTTCCGTGGATATTCCGGCCTACCTTTGTAAGAGGGACGAGATTCCGGCTGAGCTTCTTCGTGATCTCATCCAGTCGCCGCTGGGCGTTCTCACGGGCCGTTTTCTCGTCCGGTGAAAGCAGGGGAATGCGCAGGATGTTGGGCCCGTTTGTCTTCGGGCCGGGATCCGGCAGGATGTGACTCGAGAAGAAGATGCCTGCGAGTGCGTAGTAATCCTCGGTAGAGATCGGATCGAACTTGTGATCATGACACCGCGCACAGGCGATTGTGAGTCCGAGGAATGCACGCCCGGTGAGGTCCACCTGATCATCCGCGATGTCGGTAATCAGCTTCTCCTTATCCGCATCACCTCCACCCCAGTTTCCGATCACATACACTCCCGTGGCAATGAGCTTTGCCGGATCCCACTCTCGCGAGGCGAGAATGTCGCCCGCCACCTGCTGCCGGACGAATTCATTGTAAGGGAGGTCTCGATTGAAGGCATCAACGACCCAGTCGCGATAGCGCCACGCCTCGGTAAAATCCATCTTCCGTCCATCCCCGCTCAGGATACGCGCGTCCGCCGAGTCGGTGTAACGCACTACATCCAGCCAATGACGCGCCCAGCGCTCACCATAGCGCGGAGAGGCGAGCAGACGGTCGATAACCTTTGCAAATGCATCAGGTGAATTATCCGCAAGAAATGAACTGACCTCGGCCGGAGTGGGCGGGAGACCCGTAAGATCGAACGTGGCGCGTCTCAGGAGTGTTCGTTTATCCGCAGGCGATGCCGGTTCCAGGTTCCGATCTTCGAGTTTCGCGAGGAGAAAGCGGTCGATTGGGGAGCTCGCCCAGCCTTTCACATCGCGGACCTTTGGAAGCGGCGGACGCTCGGGGCGGCGATACTGCCATTGCGTGCGCGCCGCGGCATAATCGATAGTGGGCTCGGATGTCGTTTCACCATCGACCCGGGTGCCGCTCCGTGGATCCGGTGCCCCCATCTGTACCCACTTTGCGAGATCCTCGATGAGCTCGAGTGCTATCTGCCGTGACTTCCCGTCCTTCGGCGGCGGCATCTGCAAATCCTTCTCGTGATACCGCACGGCTTTGATCAGCAGACTCTCTTCGGGCTTGCCCGGCAAAATCGCCGGACCCGAATCACCGCCGGTTAGGAGCGCTTCTTTCGAATCCAGTCTCAAGCCGCCCTTCTGCTTCTTCTCTCCGTGGCAGTCGATGCATTGCTCGACGAGAACCGGGCGAATGCGTTTTTCGAAAAACTCGATACCTGTCGCATCATCGGCCGCACAGAGCTGCAGCGTGGAAAGGAGTGCAAACAGGAAGGTGAGGCCTGCTATTGGGGGAGTGGGGAGCCGGATGGATCTTCTTCTGACGGAAGCCATACCACGGACCAACCAGCATGGCCGCGAAACCTAAGGATGAAACTCACGGTGTCTCTCTTTGCTCGTGTGGAGCATCCCTTTTACTGCTCGCCCAGTTCCGCGAGTGCGGCCTGTGCTTCATCCACTGGCCATGCATCACAGCATCGAGAATCGGTTGCAGTTTGATCAACTCAAACTCTGTAACGATCAGCGGCGCATCGGGGAAATGCTCCCATTCTGTTCCCTTCGTGGGTGCCGCCTTACTATCAGCTGAGGATTGCCTCTACGGCACCAAAAACATCTTCCCGCTATAGGGGCACTTGATCTCTGTTCCAGGCGGATAACCGCGCACATCCACATAGCCGATAGCTCGGGCGTAAGGGCTGGTGATAAAACCCGGCTTGCCTGGTACAGGGATTCCCCTCGGATATTTTGATTCAGCTGGTGGTGGTGGCGCGGGAAGTGACGCCACGCTTGGTGCCGAGGTTCCGTTCACCTTTGATGGCACCGGGGGAAGATCCATCTGCCCCGAGTACTGCTCGGGGGTAGGGCCCACGAAGCTAGCCGTCACGAACATTAACAGCGAACGTTCGACCTTCTTCTTGAGCACCGGTGGCTCAAGCATGGGCTTCATGACTCGATCGACGAGGCCGCCTGGCTTCTCCTCCTCGGCCTGTTCATCGGTCCGGTCCATCCCTCCCACGAACGCCGTCTGGCCAGATTTCAGTACGACGGTGGTTGTGATTTTCCGAGTCTGAAAGATTGGCTGATTGAGCACATGATCTGCCTTCGCGGGTTCCATCAGCGCGACCAGGGCATCATCCACAATTTCCTGACGTGCCGGGCGGTTTGCCCGGTAGTTGATGAAGCCCAGAAACTCGACGACCTGTGGCGTAAGGATCAGTTCGATACGCCCATCGGGCAGGATCTCCGGTTCTACTTCGATGGTGACACCCGTGTTTCGCGTTTCAAAGGCTTTTGGCGTCACGACTCCCGTGCCGTTGTTCTCCTGCGCAAACTCCGTCGGATAGCGGAACTCACGAACTATTTCGATGACTACCCTCTGGCCCGCCTTCGTCGTCACCCTCGGTGCGCTCAAGATATCGGCCCCTTTCCGCATGTTCAGTGCGCGGAAAACCTTCGTGTATTGCTCCTCGTTCAGCACCGATTCGAAGCGCGGCGTGCCGGTCAGATCTTCGAAAGCGGAATCAAGGATCTCTCTAACAACATCTTTATTATCACCAGGTAGACCCGCGTCGGTGGATATCTCGACGAGCTTTACCGCGATCTCCACCTGCTGCGTGTCGAGCTGGGTTTGTTGGGAAATTTTTTTGGACGCGCCTGCCGGTGTACTCGAAGATGGAAGCGGGCGAGCTTCTTCAGAAGGGCTTGCCGTCGTGACGGGAGTTCCCGCGGGCGCTGCCTGAGCCGTGCTTCGTGAGGGCGCGACGATCAGAAGAAGAGACACCGCAAGCGTGATGGCTGCCGCTGTGGCGAACCAGCCGTGAGGCCGGATCTCTGCAAGGTGACGAATCCTTCGGGTCAATCCGGCCTTCGTCTCAGCCATCGTGGCGTGAAGTGGCGAGGTCAGCCGTGGCGCTCCCAGCATGAGCGACGCTTTCAGCAGGACCTCCCCATAGGTCTGTTCATCCAGAGAGGTGGAGTGGGCCAGCACCCATTCGTCACAGGCCATTTCCTGATCGGCCCTCGCGCTCTTCTCCGCCAGCCAGTTCGTCGGGCTGGGGCTGTCGACGCAGTTCGACGGCGTGGAAATGCGCGTGTCGCAAGTCTTCCCGGACAGCCCGGCGTCGGAAGCCGGCCTCGCGCGTGGCGATCG
>CBINJX010000654.1:0-3912 GCA_966251085.1 uncultured Verrucomicrobiales bacterium | reverse complement strand
CGAGGTTTGGATGTTGGTTTCAGATGACGCGTGAACGAGGGACGTGCCGCCTCTGATCTCTGGTGTGGGCGAAGGTGGTGGGCGGTGGAACCTAAGCGATGATGCCCACGTAGAAGCTCCGCTCCGCCCTACCGCCTGACGCCCGGCCACGAAGCGAGAGGCGGCACGTCCCTCGCAAGCTCGGGACAGAGCCGCCTCTACACCGGTTTTCTTCAAAGCGCTCGTTGTGACTGCGATCACTTGGCCTTCTGAACCAGCGGTCGAACGATGATCATATCCCCCTCACGAACTCCCAAGGTCGTGGCGGCATTCGCAAAGTTCCTGGCGATTCGCAGCACGCCTTCTGCATTGAAGAACGCGACACCCTCGCCCTCCGGCACGTCGCTAAATCCTGTACCCCAGAGCACTTCCAGGACTTTTCCATTCGCCTCGACCTGAAAGCGATCGCCCTGTTTCAACCCCAGCTTCTGGAGATCCTCGGCGATAAAGGCGGTCTCAAAGTTCCCGTGCACCGGAGCAATCCCGCCGACCTTAGCCTCTGCACTGTTTTCAGTGAATCGCGCCTGTGAAGGACCAGGATTGCCGGGCGCAGTTGCGTCGCGGTTCAACTCGGGTGCGGCTCCATCCAGCCACTGGATTAGAGCCTCCATGGCAGCTCGCTGCTCGCGGCTGCTGAGATTGACATGGCCCGGACGTTCAACGGTCCAGACGGCGACACTCCCTGTCGGTGCTCCTTTGGCATAGAATTTCGGTGCATCGGCCTCGCCAATATTGCTCAGGAACAGGAACGGGATCTTCGGCTGACGCGAGAATTCCTTGGCGAAATCCGCTTCACTCTTTGGAAAACCACCGGCACCAAGCGCGAGCACTGCATCCGCCAAACCGTCAGGTTTCTCCGCGACCTTCGCACCGATATAGCCACCCATCGAACTACCAATCAGAACCACTCGTTTCACCTCGGGATGTTTTGATTCCACGAACGCCCGGAGTTCGCGCAGGTCGAGGATCGCGTCGTCGATGATCCATCCGTTGCGACGGAAGCTGGTCGCCGCGATCACCCAGCCGCGTTCCAGCAGAGAGCGGTTTAGCGAGTTTTTGATGTCGAGAGCAACGGCGAGCGGAGCATTTGGCGGACGGTAACCGTGTGCGTACAACACGAGATCGCCGGTTGACTTCCCGGGAGAAGCAATCGCGATCTTCGAGGCGCCGAGAGTTCCCTCGAACAGGGTAACCTCCGACGCCACGAGCCGCGGCGCACCTGTCGTGAGAAATAGCAGCAGGGCTGCAATGAGACATTTCGGAGAGAAGCCACCCAGGGACGGAAGTTGCAGTTCTTTCACTTTCATAGCCACTGGCTGCGAAGCGTAGCGACCAAGGCTGTGATGTCATGCGAGTTCTGCATTGATACACGGACAGGGTGGAAAGCCCTCTTTTCGTAATTACCTCATCTGCCCTGGCTTGCGCGTTTCAATTTGCGAACACGGCCGGAGTTGATATACGACAACGCATTGGATTGCCTTGGCGCGGAGCTTTAAAGCCGGCACATTCCAATTTGATGAGCTCGCACCCTTCTCTGGTTGAGGAACTTACGGACTTCGATATGCGAACAGCGGAGTGCCCTTGTCGTTCAATCACGAGTACGGCAGAATAGATCTGACCTTTATGCCTCCTCAGCTTTTGGCGCTTATGGGAGTGGTTTTCTCGCTATCTGGATGTTCGAGTATGGAAAAGCTTGAGCAGCGTGCCGCTGGCATTCGAAGACAGTCGCTTGCGCTTGGCTCCTGCGTCATACACCACGAGCCACTCAAGCAGCGTACTGTGTACGGCTACTCCCATTCAGCGATCATCCATTTCGGCGAGACGGTAGAACGGTGTTACGCCAAGTACCCAAATGCCATTGGGTTGTTCCAAGGACTCAGCAAGGGCGAATGGTTTGCTCGCGAAGAGGAGACTTTCCATTGCCGCTTGTGTGACGAAGCTGTCCGGCAATGCTTGGAGTAGCCGTTGTAGCCGAAACATCGCATGCAGCTAACCTTCCCCGCGGTTGCGCCATATGCCAAAATCGGGTTTGATAGCTGATGCTGACCGTTGGGTGAAAATGAACCTATTTCAAAAACTCCAATCGTTCCTCAGCGCTCGCGAGAAACCTGCACCGGAACCGGCGAACGAGACTGCGTTCATCTACGTGAAGATTCCAGACGGGATCGGCCCGATCGACCGGGGTGAGAGGTATGAGGATCCTTTGGAGCTGAAATTGAGCGACGCTGGACTTGGTCATGTGTCCGGTGGCGGCTCTCAGCTTGGTGATCCACACCCAGATGGAAGTCGGCCGATTGAGTTCTGTGGTCTGGATATCGATGTCTCCGATTTAGCGAAGGCGCTCTCATTGTTGAGAGCAGAGCTACCTATGCTCGGTGTGCCGGACGGCACGGAGCTTCACTACACGCCAGGAGACGTGCAACTCCAGGATGTCTACTCGGAAGGCCGGTGGGCACTGGAGCAGCCCCGGACATTTCTTCATCCTGGGTTTGGCGCCTAGTTGTCAACACCAACAAGGCGCTAGAGCGCAGCAGGAACATCGATTACGCCACATGCTTGCACATGCATCGCCCGCAGCGTGTGTGGCTCACCTTTGACGTTGGAGTCGACTTGAATTCTACATTGCGCTCCCTCCTCCGCTCCCACTTACTCCCCAAACATCACCTCCCCCCAGCGCCGCGGCTCCAACTCCGCTTCGCTCGCGAGATCGGAGACGATGCCGGTAGCCTTGTTCCGCCAATAGACGCGTTGGAGAGTCTGCGTGCCATTACCACGGAGAAGCCCAAGGTCGGCACGGAGTTTGCCTTGCGGTGGGGCATTCAGCCGGAGGACTGACCAGGGCACCGAAATCTCGTAGCTCCCCTTCCCGTCCGAGCCGACCTCCACCTGCTCGGTCACGATCTCGACGCGGTCGATCTTCACCGTTCTGAGAAGGCCGATGTTGCTGGTGTATTCCACTGGCTCGCCCTTCCGCTGCGGGTCCTGCGGTTGGAAGAGGACCGCGAGAGGCTTGTCGTCCACCTCGGAAACGAGCAGACGGATACCGCCGGGTAGCGACTCGAGTTGAAGGTCGAGTGCGCCACCGCTCTTGAAGAGATTGCGGATCACGTCGCCGCTATTGCGGAGCAGTTTCGGATCACCCGTTTTCCACGCGGCGTAGAGACGGTCACCTGTGAAGGCGAGCGCGGCCTGTGTATCCATCTTTCTCCGGCTACCCGTCACCATGCGGCTGTCGATCGTACCCCAGTCTGCGTCTTTCCACTCGTCGAGGTTGCCGTCGATTCTCGGTGCTGATTTGAAGGCGAGAGCGCGGAGGGAGGTTTTCGCATCGGCGGGCTGATTGGTTTCGGCCTGACGAAGGTTTGCCTCGTGCGCTGCGGTGAGCATGGCCGGGGTGACATCGAGCGTCTGCTCGGGCAGGCGTTTCAACGTTTCGAGCCCGTGAAGACGAACGAGGACGCCGTTCACGGAGAGGACGACTTCGCCTTTTTCGGCCTGCGTGATGTGTGGCCAGAACGATTCCTCGGCGAGGCTGTACTCATTCAGACGCATACCTCGCTCCGCCTTGTCCATATTCCAGGAAGCACGACGCGAATCGGCGAAGAGCGTGGCAACAAACAGGCCGTCACTGGTGAGGAGATAGACATTTCCTTTGTTGCCGTTGATGGCGAACAGTTCACCAACGGGTGTGCTTACGAGTCCGCCCAACAGGCGGGTGGTGCCAACCGGCGTGCCGGGTTCATCGAGCAGTGGGGCATGATGCGAGGCGTGGAGGCCGGGCCAGAGGCTTGGATAACTCCAGCGCGGTTTTCCATTCTGCACTCCGCCGAATCCCTGCGGAGCGAACGGCTTCGGAGCCACAGTCAGCACTGT
>CBINJX010000653.1:0-3916 GCA_966251085.1 uncultured Verrucomicrobiales bacterium | reverse complement strand
AATGACGAATGACGAATGACGAATGACGAATGACGAATGACGAATGACGAATGTGCGCGCCTTCTTCGGTCATTGTGGATTCGGATTTCCTTCGACATTCGTCATTCGGATTTCGTCATTTCAAATCCGCCAGAGCGAACGATGGGCACCAAATTCCGAAACCTCACCAGTGGAGCGTTTGCCGATGTAGACGATGATCCCAACTACCGATAGGAAAGTGCCGATGAAAAGTCCCGCAACGAGCCAACTCGGGATAGCTTTACTGACTTGGAGGGCCCGGTAAAACGCCGCAGGGGAATCGATCGGGCTCTTGGCATCCAGGAAGATTTTCGTGATCCATGCCATCAGGATGATCACAAAAATGAAGCCGTAGTTTCGCTTCAGGCGTCGGCCAACCGCCTCGAACTTGCTGATTTTGAACGATGGGAGAAGAAGATCCTCACAAACGAGACGCTGCCATTCGCCCTGGAGGAGGGAGGTATTCTGCGAGACGATCGGCACAAGGAAATGTGCCTCGAGCATCCGGACACGAGCCCGGAAAGCGTCGTAGAATCGATACCGCCGAGCTTCGATCCAGAGCATCATCCACACAACAGCGATGTTGAAGAAGAAGATGATGTGCGGGACCCGCTCGAAAGAGAAGGCTACAGTAAAGATGGTACTGGTGGCGGTGATGGCCCAGTTCGTTGTGTGATCCAGCCGCGAGCGCCATGCCATGATCCGGCCGAGTTCTCCCCGGTAGAAGTGCGACATTGCATTAATGTAGCTCGGATCGAACCGAAGTGGCTGGGGTGTTTTCCGTTCCGGAGCGGGCTTTTCCGGTTCGCGGGGTTCGTCGCTCATCGGAGGTTAGCTCTCGCCGGTGCATGGAGGGCATCCCACGACGCGGTGCTATCAGTCGTCATCAGCGCGCGCCCGGATCTTTCTTCAGCAATGCCGCCCGGGCCTTTTCAAGCCGCGCACGTTCAGCCGCAGTGAGGCTGTTGATGCCGGATTTGGCGATCTTATCCAGGAGAGGATCGATATCATCGACGGCGGCGTCCTCCGGTTTCGGCGTCCGTCGCGGAGCAGACTCCGCCGGTTCCGGCCGCACCACATGGAACTTCGGGCGGCGCTTGAACAGGTTGATCGCAGGCAGCGTGAATTCACCACGAGCCCAGCGCACAAAGCCGATTGCCACGCCGATGCTCGCCCAGAGGGAGATCAGTGCGGGCCAGTTATTGCTGCCAAGTGCCTGCAGTGAGTTGATCGCCACGAGGATGATCGCCGCCCATTTTGCCGTGATGTTGAAGATCATGGGCGCCCCCGGATAGAGGGCTGCAAACGCGATAAACATCGAGAAATGCACGCTGCCGGAACCGAAGTAGATGCTGGGGCGTACCAATCCGTAGAGTGTGAGTACCAGCGGCGTGAGAAGGAGCAGCGTGATATACAGGCGGAAGAAGTCCCGGCGCCCGAAAAAGCGCTCTACCTCCCGGCCGAATACCCAAAGGAGGTACATCTCGATCGCAAACCAGAGAAGTCCGTCCGGCGGATGAACAAATGCGTAGGTGAAAAATTGCCAGATTGCGCCGCCCCAGACGGCATTGCTCGAGAAAATCAGGCCGTTGACTACTCCCGAGAGCCCAAACGCAAATGCCAGCGTCGTAGCCAGCATGGTGGCGACGTGAATGATAACCAGCAGGGCAGCCGAGTGAATGGGGTAGCCACGCCACCAAGTCACTGGCTGTTGCTCATGAGGTGGATCAAAACCGAGCATGACGAGTTAACAGAATGATGAAGGCGCACATCGCATTTCGCAAGAGGTGTAGTGCAAACAAGTTCGGAAATCACCCTCGCGCTAGCCGTGAAACGGGTGCCGGTTGCAAACATCCATGCCCCTCTCAGAGCAGCTGACAGCGAATGCCTCCCGGTAAAACTGCGTGTAAAGGCCTTGGTCCAATCTTGTTAACTTCTGGTCGCGGATTGGTCCGGCCTTGAGGAACAGGGGACACGATCCGATGCTAATAGCACTATGCAAACAGCATCGTCACTGGGGCAAAAACAGCCTGCCAACGAAACTCTTCGCGCCTGGGTCGAGAAGATGGCCGCACACTGCCAGCCGGATCAGGTCGTCTGGTGTGATGGCAGCGAGGCGGAAAAGGAGCATCTCACGCGCGAGGCAGTGTCGCAGGGAGTGCTGATCGAGCTGAACCAGGAGAAACTCCCGGGCTGCTATTACCATCGGTCGAACCCCAACGATGTCGCCCGTGTCGAGCAGTTTACTTATATCTGCACGCCTGCCCGGGACAGCGCGGGGCCGACCAATAACTGGGCGGATCCCAAGGAGATGTACGCCAAGCTCTACGGGATGCTCGAGGGGTGTATGAGGGGGCGGACGATGTATGTCATCCCATATCTCATGGGGCCGGCAGGATCTCCGATCAGCAAGGTGGGCGTCGAACTTACCGACTCCATTTACGTGGTCCTCAATATGCGGATCATGTCACGTATGGGGCAGGTCGCTCTCGATCACCTTGGCGACAGCGATGACTTCAATCGCGGTGTGCACTCCACCCTCGACCTGAACCCTGAGCGGCGGATCATTGCTCATTTTCCACAGGACAATACGATCATCTCGGTCGGCTCGGGCTACGGAGGTAATGTGCTGCTTGGAAAGAAATGCCTCGCGCTTCGCGTCGGCTCCTACCTCGGCCGCCGGCAGGGATGGATGGCCGAACACATGCTCATCCTCTGTGTGGAATCCCCACAGGGAGAAAAAACGTATGTCGCCGCTGCATTTCCGAGCGCCTGTGGGAAGACGAACTTTGCCATGATGATTCCGCCGGAGGGTTTTGAAGGATGGAAGGTGACCACAATCGGCGATGACATTGCCTGGATGCGGCCCGGTTCCGACGGGCGTCTGCATGCCATTAATCCGGAATCGGGATACTTCGGCGTGGCTCCGGGGACCAACTACAAAACCAACCCCAACGCGATGTAGTCCATCGCGCACGACACGCTCTACACGAATGTGGGCCTCACGCCGGATGGCGACGTCTGGTGGGAAGGTAAAGATGAGCCGCCACCAGCGGGACTGCTCGATTGGAAGGGCAATCCGTGGACCCCCGACTCAAAGGAAAAGGCTGCGCATCCGAACAGCCGTTTCACCGCACCGATGAAGAACAACCCGGCGCTTGCTCCGGAGGCGGATGATCCGAACGGAGTGCCGATCAGCGCCATCATCTTCGGCGGACGCCGTGCGAACACGATGCCATTGGTCTTCCAGGCATTTAACTGGATCCATGGTGTCTATCTCGGAGCCACGATGGGCTCGGAAATGACCGCCGCAGCAGTAGGCGGAATGGGCCAGGTTCGCCGTGACCCGATGGCGATGCTGCCGTTCTGCGGATACCACATGGGCGACTACTTCAACCACTGGCTCTCCATGCGGAAGCGTCTGCAGCATCCGCCGACCATCTTCCACGTGAACTGGTTCCGGAAAGATGCCGAGGACAACTACCTCTGGCCGGGGTACAATGAAAACATGCGTGTCCTGAAATGGGTGGTCGATCGTGTCCGCGGCCGGGTCCCGGCGTATGAGACGCCTGTAGGCTGGACTCCCCGCTTTGAGGACTTTGAATGGAACGGACTACCGTACAACGAGGAGAAATTTGCCGAGGTCCAGAAGATCGACCCGGCGGAATGGCAGAAGGAACTGCTCTGGCAGGACGAGCTTTTCCTCAAGATCCACGACCGCCTTCCGAAGGAGCTGATCTTCCAGCGGGAATTGCTGATCTCCCGGCTGTAGAGCGGAGAAATTATGCGCGGGAGCGCGTTCGATAAATGCGCGCTCCGTAGCGTCAGTCCTCTTGAGCACCGAAGACCGGAGCATCCCCGCTTAGCCAGCTGGCGGCTTCGCCTCGGTACTTTTCTG
>CBINJX010000652.1:0-3917 GCA_966251085.1 uncultured Verrucomicrobiales bacterium | reverse complement strand
AGGACCGGCCCAACTGTTTGCCGGACAGCGCCGGCAAGCCACCAGTGCTGATCGAGGCCGCGCATGCGCTTGTAAAGGGCGGCGACCAGCACCGCATCCAGGAACACCTCTGCAATCAGTACGGGTGCAGCCATCAGCACCCCGAGAATTCCCCATCCCACCGCGAGCAGGAGAGCGCCGAGGACCATAAAAACGATCCCTACCAGGCAACCCTCCTCGCTTGGATCAATCGCTGTCACGTCGAGCCAATCGAGTACCGACCAGTCACGATCCTCAAGGCGATCCATCGTCTCCTTTGGATCGCGTCCTTTGAGAAGCGCTGCAATATCTTCATCCGCGCGGAAATACTTCCGCTCGATCTCAGCCCAGATCCGTACCAGCCCCAGAAAGATCGCCCAAGCGACGAGCAGCGCAAATGGGTAACGGATCCACATCTGCTCCACCCCGGCTCGGAGGAATAGAAAAGAGGCACCAAACCCCGCTCCTCCAGTGCACAGAAGAATGAGCGCCATGGCGACCCGGGGCCATCGCCTCTGAGCAAAGTATACGCGCAGCACTCGCAACGCACGACGCCGCAGATATTCGCGGTCCTGCTCTGGATGTTCGGACAAGCTCACTAGCGGCGAAACAACCAGCTCAGCAGCGTCAGGACAAGGCTCAGCAGAATGCAAGTAACGATCGGGAAGTAGAACGTCGAGTTCTCGCCCCGGATCGTGATATCGCCCGGGAGACGTCCCAATGGTCCGAGCCCTCCTGTTTTCCACAAGAGGGCACCGATGAGAGCGATGACGATTCCGACGATGACCAGCACTTTCCCGATCTCCTGCATATCGCCTGAAAAGCTATGATCTGTGCCGACGATTGCAATCCTCCGGCTGGACTCACGCGCCCGGTTCAGAGCACTTTGCGGGTTATCATGCTTCGACTCGCGCTCCAATGGACACGCCGCCTACTAGAGCCCCGCTGGGAGATGTATCCGCGCGGTCATTACTATTCCCCGCTACCGGATTACGAGGAGGTGGAAGCGCGTGCGGGGGAGCTTTTCGTGCGGGATGTCGATCTGGGACCGAGCATCGATCTGAATGTCAGCAAACAGCTCGAACTCGTCCGCCGCATTGGCGAGATCGGTGGGGAGTTCGACTGGTCGGCGGATTCCGAAAAACAGGGGCGCCGGTTTTATCTTCCGAACATGTGGTTCGAAGCCGCCGATTCCCTGGCGCTCTATGGAATCCTGCGGCTGTACCGGCCAAAGCGCGTGGTCGAAGTCGGCTCCGGGTTTTCGTCGGCGCTGATGCTTGATACGAACGAGCGTTTCCTTGAGCGCTCGACGCATTTCACCTTCATCGAGCCATATCCCGAGCGGCTTCTTTCCCGGCTCCGGCCCGAGGATCATCAGCAGACCAAGATCATCCAATCTCCCGTCCAGCAGGTCCCGCTCTCCACGTTTGAGGCTCTCGGGGAAAATGATGTGCTCTTCATCGACTCGTCCCACGTTTCCAAGATCGGGAGCGATGTGAACTTCCTGCTCTTCGAAGTGCTCCCCCGGCTCTCCTCTGGCTGCCTTGTCCATTTCCACGACATCTTCTGGCCGTTTGAATACCCGAAGGATTGGGTGAAACAGGGGAAGGCCTGGAACGAAGCGTACATCCTCCGCGCCTTCCTCCAGTACAACAGCGCCTTCGAGATCCTCCTCTTCAACAGCTACCTCGGGCATTGTCACCGGCCGGTGCTGGAGGAGGTGCTGCCGCGGTTTCTAAAGAATACCGGCGGGTCGATCTGGTTGCGGAAGCGGTAACCCTGTTGTGTGGAGGCGGCTCTGTCCCGAGCTTCGAGCGAGGGACGTGCCGCCTCTTACTTTGTGGCCCGGGCGTCAGGCGGTGGGGTGGAGCGGAGCCTGAGGATCACTCGAGCGAGAAGTCACAGGCGGCACGTCCCTCGCCTGAAGCTCGGGACAGAGCCGCCTCTACACAATTTTACGTCAAACAAGCCATCGCCGGCTCATTCTCAGCACCGGCACAATTCGGCTTCTGCGGGCCGAGATCCAGCTCTTCGAAAAGCGCCCGGTCGGCATCGACGCCGGGGTTCTTGGCGGTGAGCAGCTTGTCACCGTAGAAGATCGAGTTCGCACCGGCAAAGAAGCAGAGCGCCTGGCCTTCCTTCGAGAGCCGCGTCCGGCCAGCGCTGAGGCGCACCTTGGCCTTGGGCAGCGCGATACGTGTGGTTGCGATGAGGCGCACCAGTTCGAAAACATCCACCGGCGGTTGCTGCTCGAGCGGGGTGCCGGGCATCGACATCAGGCAGTTGATCGGCACGCTTTCCGGCGCCGGATCGAAATTGGTCAGCACCTCCAGCATCTTCAGCCGGTCGAGCTCCGTCTCGCCCATGCCGATGATGCCACCGCAGCAGACATCCATTCCCGCACCCTGCACGGCCTTGATCGTGTTCAGACGATCCTGGAAGGTGTGCGTGGTGACAATGTTCGGATAATGCTCCGGTGAAGTGTCGATGTTGTGGTTATAAGCCGTTACCCCCGCCTCTTTGAGCTTTTGGGCTTCCACCGGGGAGAGCTGGCCGAGGGTCACGCACACTTCCATCCCGAGTTTGCTCACTTCACGGATGCTCTCGATCACCTGCTCAAAACGCGGATCGCCATCGCGAACGCCTTTCCACGCTGCGCCCATGCAGAAACGCGTAGAGCCATTCTCCTTCGCCCGATGAGCCACAGCCAGGATATCCTCCGTGGACATCAGCCGCTCCGCCTTTACGCCCGTGTGATAACGAGCGCTCTGGGCACAATACCCGCAATCCTCGGAACAGCCGCCGGTCTTGATGCTCAACAGTGTGCAGAGCTGCACTTCATTGCCCGTCCAGTGATCCAGATAAACAGCGCGGGCGCGGGAAATGAGATCAAAGAAAGGCGTTTCGTAGATGGCCTGAAGTTCGGAAAGCTGCATCGCGGTCGGAGTCTTCCCCTAGCTGCGCTGGGGACGCTAGTGAAAAGTGAGGGTGGGCAGTAGGCCGTTCGACCTACCGTTTAGCGAGTCCAGCGGCCGTTATCGCTCGAGAGGATCGGCAGCTCATGGGTCATGTACTGCGTTTTACCGACCGCACCGATCATTGGCACGCCTGTTGCCGAGCGCCATTTGCGGCTCATGCTCTCGCCCGTGTGGCAGCCCCAGCTCTTCACAAACGCATCACGGGTAAAGATTCCGCGACGGATCTGGCCGAGTTCATTCTCGTGGAGCCATACCTTGGAAGCCGAGTCGATGTTGTTCGAATAATCGAACATGAAGCACGCCTTGTTCGAGTGACCGAAGTACTCGAGGTTTGAGATCTTCACCCGGTCGCGAGGCTGGCCGTTGTTGAGGTAGTTGATCAGCTCGGAGGTACGGCTGAAGAAGATGAGCCTGATGCCGTAGGTGTCGCGCACCGACTCGATGTGGCTGATCAGGTTGTTCCCGTTCTCCTGTTTGATCCGGGTAATATAGGAAGGTTTGAACACCAGCCAGGTGATCTGCGCGGAGGGGTCCTGCTCCTTGATCTGCTGAATCCGGATACGAGAGGCGCGAACGAAGTTTGCCCACCAGTTGTCATGCGGCTGCGCCTTGAAGCGCTCCCATTGATGCAGCGAAACGCCGCCGCAGATGATGATGTGTTCCCGAGAGGGATCTGCCGCAGCCTGAAGCGGCGAGAGAACCAGGCCGATCAATGCAACGAGAAGTAGCGAAACGTGACGCATGGCTCCGGAATGTGGCGGATTTTTTTGCGCTGTCAGTTGGAATTTAGGCGGGGGCTTGGGAATGACGAAGTTCGAATGACGAATGACGAAAGAAGCCCGAAGGCCCAGTGACCGAAGGAGCGCCACATTCGTCATTCGTCATTCGTCATTCGTCATTCGTCATTCGTCATTCGTCATT
>CBINJX010000651.1:0-3925 GCA_966251085.1 uncultured Verrucomicrobiales bacterium | reverse complement strand
GGCGTGCAGGGCGGCGAAACGCTGGAGTTCAACGATCCGCGCGAGGCCGCGCCGAGTCCGGAGGAGCCGGGGCGCGGACCTTTGCCTCCGGAGTTGGGGCGATTTCGCGCAGTGCGGATGACCTCGACGGGCGCGCGCTTGGAGTACGATGCAGGCGGAGCGCGGGTGTCGGAGCGGTGGTCAGTAAAGGAAAAGGACGGAAAGCCAATCGTGGAGCGTCACATCCGCTGTGAGGATCTGAAGAAACCGCTGCTGCTCGTCATGGGCCGGGAACGCACGGGAGAGTCGTCGCTGAAAGTGCATCTCGCACCGGCTGAAGGAGCGGAACTGATTCAGCACGAAGGCACCTGGGCCATCCGTGTGCAGCCGTCTGAGAAGCCCAGGGAGCTTCACGTTGCGCTTGCGACGGGCACCGAGGCGAGCACTGAAGACGCAAGCACGGCGGCCACTTCCGAGGCACCTGCAGAGCGCCGCTGGAAGGAGGAGATCACCACCACTGGCAGACGCTCGGAGAAGCCGGACGCTTATGTGCTCGATGATATCCTGCTGCCGCTTTCCAACCCGTGGCATCGCAACGTGCGCCTCGCTGACCTCGATTTCTTTCGCGATGGCACTGCAGCGGCGGTGACATTCGACGGCGATGTATGGCTCATCCGCGGTCTGGAGGGCAACCTGACATCGGTACGCTGGCAACGCTTCACCTCGGGCCTGCACGAACCGCTCGCACTGGTAGTGCGTGACGACGTGATCCACGTGTATGACCGCAACGGGATCTGGCGGTTGCGCGACACCGACAACAACGGTGAAGCGGATACGCACGAGCTTTTCTCAAATGCCTTTGCTCAGACCGCGGAAACCCGGGAGTTTCCAACATCGATGAGTGACGCGCCGGACGGTTCGTTTCTCATTGGAAAGGGCGGTCAGCAGGGAACCACTCTTGGAAAACATAACGGCACGATTCTGCGCATCTCACCGGATGGCACTCTTGCCGAGGTGGTGGCGTACGGATTGCGACAGCCGTTCATCGGGGTGCATCCCCGCACGGGCATGATCACCTCCAGCGATCAGCAGGGAAATTATGTGCCGTCCACTGCACTGCACGTGATCCAGCCCGGGCGTTATTACGGCTATCTCGCCGGCTTTCAGCCCAAGGAAAAATATCCGGACCTTATCACCGAGCCGCTCACCTGGGTGCCGCATTCCGTCAACGCCTCAGCGGCAACGCAAGTGTGGCTGACCGATGCGCAGATGGGACCGCTGAACGATGCGCTGATCCACATCGGCTACAATCGTCCGGAACTGTTTCTGGTGCGGATGCACGAGCGCGGCTCGCGCCCGCAGGCGGCTGTGATGAGCCTCTCACGCGACCTCGCCTTCCCGCCGCTCGCAGGTGCGGTGAATCCCAGCGACAAACAGCTCTATGTCATCGGCTTCCAAGTCTGGGGCACCAGCGCGCCGCGGATCAGCGGCCTGGCACGCGTGCGCTACACAGGCGCACCAAACACGTTTCCACGCGATGTGGTGGCGGCAGACAAAGGAGTGCTGCTGCGCTTTGACGTTCCTCTCGATCCCGATTCCGTCACGCCGGAGAGCTTCATAACGGAGCGCTGGAATTACCGCCGCACCTCCAAATACGGCTCCCCTCACCTGCGCCCCGACACCGGCAAACCCGGCCAGGAACCGATGCTCGCCAGCAGCGCCTATCTATCTACGGATCGCAAATCGGTGTTCGTCGGACTCCCCGGAATGACACCGGTGATGCAGATGAAGCTCACATGGAACCTGTCGAGCGGCGGCAATCCGTTTGAGCACAGCGCGGCATTCACTCCAGACGAGCTAGTGACATTCGATCCCCTGCGCGAAGGCTTTGGCTCGCTGACCGTCGATCTCACTCCTCGCGCTCCAATCGCCGCAACAACCACACCGCCTGTAGAGCCGACCGCTGAGGAAGGCCGCAAGCTCTACGAAGCGATGGGCTGCATCGCGTGCCACTCCACGGACGGTGGCCTCGCTGGAAAAGTTGGTCCCTCATGGAAAGGCCTCTTCGGCGCCAAACGCGACCTGATCGACGGCTCCGCTGCGACTGCCGACGAAGCATACCTCCGCGAGTCCATTCTCCAGCCTTCGGCGAAGGTGCCGAAGGGCTTCGACAAATTGGACGCAGGAATGCCGATCTACGAGGGCGTGCTGAATGACTCGCAGGTGAAGTCATTGATCCTCTTCATTCAGTCCCTCGGGGAGACGGTGCAGGCGGGTGGGAACTGATTATTTTTTTAGTTCTCAACCTGAGATTCCTCTGGCAGGTTCCGCGTCCGTGATCCCTCTGGCTTCCCGGTTGTTGTTTGTCGCATGTCTGGTGGCATGCCTTGTTGGCAGCGTGTTCGCTCAAGGAAAGAACGCTGAACCTCATTGGGTCATCACGGCGGAATGCCAGATGATCATTGTCCCACAGAAGCTCGCGCTCGGCCTGATCCCGGAGCTGAGCGATGACGAGAAGATCGACGCCGCGTGGGAGCGGGTTCAGAAGCTGATCGAGGAGGGCGAGATCAAACTTGTTACGACTTTGCTGGCAAAGGGGCACTCGGGAGAGAACCTTCTCTCCGAGACAATCGAGGAGATGCGGTATCCAACGGAGTTTGATCCGCCACAACTGCCAAGCCGGATTCCGGAGGAGAACGCGACGGAGTTCCTGAAAGCTTGGCCCGTTATCGGCGTTACACCCACTGCCTTCGAAACACGCAATGTGGGGCAAACGCTGGAGCTGCAGGCGTTCGTCTCGAACGACGGCCAGTGGATCAATACGAAGATGAACCCGCGGCACGTTCGATTTCTGCGGTTTATGCACTATGGTTCCGGTCGGTTGCCAAACGGGGAACAACTCGGCGTCGAGCAGCCGTTCTTCCATACGCTGAGCAACAGACTGAGTCTCCGGCTTCGAAACGGGCAGCGTGTACTGGCGGGTGTGCACAGACCGCCGGAGCCAAACGAAAAGGCGTTTGAGTTGTTTGTGATCCAGTTGAAGGCAACGCAACGTGGCACAAAGGAATGAGGATGCTCCCATGCCTGCTGGTTGTGGCAGCCCTGCTGGCGTACAGGGCAGGCGGACTTGCAGCTGACCAGGAGCAGCGATCAGTGAAAATTGAGGTGCTGATGGTTGCGGTAAAGCCATCCACCGCGCTGACGCTTCTGCCAAAGCTCCGCGATCAGAAGTCACTTCCTAACGCCTTTCAGGATCTCTGGAAGATGATCGAGAAAGACGAGGCGGATGTCATCGGCTGGCCGATCATCCACGTGCAGAGCGGGGAACGCGCTGGCTCGGAGACGGGGGAGGAGGTGCGATATCCTGCGGAAGTAGATCCACCCCAACAGCCCGGTGGCTTCCGACAAGCTCCAGGACCGACACACTACGACTGGAACTCCGTCTTTTATTACGTGGGTCATGGAGCAATGACGCCGACAGCCTTCGAGACACGTTATACCGGGCAAGTGTTAGAAGTGGAAGCATTCGTGGCGGATAACAGCGACCGGATCGAGCTGTCACTCGTTGTGGCAGATACCCGACTGGTGAAGTTCCACGACTTCGCCGGTTTAAAGGCGATGAACGGGGTGAAAGGGGAAACAGTTCAGCCCGAGTTCGCCTCCTCAAAGTTCATCGGTCCGGTGACCGCGCATAGCGGCAAATGGATGCTACTCAGCAGTTTCGTCGAGCAGAATCCAGAGCCTCGCGTCATTCTCTTTTTACTCCGAGCCACATCCATTCCGGGAGCCACAATCAAAACAACACGATGAAGAGCTTTCTTGTTTCCCTCCTACTGGTTCTTGCCGGCGTCGCTTATGCACAAGACCCGCAGAATACAAAGGATCAGCGTCTCCCGGCAGCGGATATCCAGATCGAACTTCAGGTGGTTGCAATTCCGGAGAACAT
>CBINJX010000650.1:0-3932 GCA_966251085.1 uncultured Verrucomicrobiales bacterium | reverse complement strand
CAGATAACCGAATGGGCGCTCCGGCTGATTGTGGCCGGTGTGTTCCTCTATGCAGGCGTGGTGAAGGCGTTGGACACCCAGCAGTTCACACTGGATGTGCAGAACTATCAGCTGACCTCGTGGCTGGATGGGAAAAACTATCCACTGACTTCCTGGACGGCATCGATCATGATCGCTGTTTATCTGCCCTGGCTGGAGATTTTCGCAGGTCTGGCGCTGCTGGTTCGGAAACTTTACTCCGGCGCCCTGCTGGCATTGCTGGGAATGACGATCGTCTTCCTGGGGGCTATAGCCAGCGCATGGGCGCGTGGACTCGATATTACCTGCGGTTGTTTCGGCAAGACCAACATCCCGGTGAGCTATCCTGAGATGATCGGCCGCGATCTTGCGCTCATGGCCGCGATCGGCGTGCTCATCTGGATGGAGATGCGACGGCAGCGTCGTCGATCGCAGTCGGCCGAGAAGGCTGATGTTTTGACACCCCTCGAGGGAGTGAAACCCTGAGGCTGTCACCCCTGCCTGTGTCGCTCCTTCGTCACATCATTCCAACGGTTCTCCTGATGAGCGTTCTCCTGAGCACCGATGCACAGGGAGAAGGCGCCGCTACTGCATCGGTGCCTCTTGCGGAGGTCGTGGTTAAAAATGCGATCCAGGCGAAAAGCACCGGACGCGATCGGCTCCGGCTCGTCCTGACAAACCCAACTGCTGGGGCGATGAGTGTCAAAGTTCCCGCTGGAACGATCTTCCGGGGAGCTAATGGGGCGCGGATCATCACCTTGCGTTCAGCAGGGATCGATGTTCCCAGCCATGGTTCGGTTGAGGCAGAGATCCCGATTGCTGCCCTTTCTTCACGGGATGCCGTCGGTATGCAGCCGTTTACGCTAACCGGGGAGACCGAGCCCAAACTCGCAAAGCTTCTCGAGGTTCTCGCCACACAGGACGACATTCCGCGTACGACATCGCAACTGGCGGTACTGGCGCTCCTCGAGGATCCCTCCTATGGACAATGGCTGCAGTTCCTCGCCGCCATGGGCGAATCCAGCGGCAACAAATCGGACGTCGTAATTCAGGCGATTGATACGTTAGGGCTACTGAAGACCTTGGAGCCGGAGCGGACATTCGCACTGGCCAAAGACAATGAGCTGAAATTGCGAGCGCTCCGGAATCCGATCGCTCGTCCGAAGGCGGTCCAGATCTACGGCCTTTCCCTGCCAGATGATCCGGCACTCCCCAGCGCATCCGTGCCGAGCCTGAAACAACTGCTCCACACCCAACCCGGCGACAATTGCCCGACCTGCCGCATGCGCGAGCGGGCCGGACGCGGGGCCGGTGATTTTTAGAGCACGGTCTGTTTGCCACAAAAAGGAGCTGCTATGACCGTCGGAAGTTTTCCGTGCGGCGCATGAGCATGCCCCGCCCAGCGGCAACTCATTCGTCATTCGTCATTCGTCATTCCCCGCTTCCCGCACTGGACTCGTCTCGCGCTCACCGTTAGATACCAGTTATATGCGCGCGCGCATCCTCCTACAATTGGCGGCATTGTGCCTGGCGATTTCCGCCGTTTGTGCGCAGCAGGGAGGTGACGCTGGGTTCACACAGATTTTCAATGGTCGAGACCTCACCGGCTGGGACGGCAATCCGAAGCTCTGGTCCGTGCAGAATGGGGTAATCCGCGGCAAAACCAGCCTCTCACACCTGGCGTTTTCCAACACGTTCCTGATCTGGAAAGGCGGCGAGGTGAAAGACTTCGAATTGAAGATCAAGTTTCGTATTCACAGCGGCAACTCCGGCGTGCAGTACCGGAGCAAGGACCTCGGCAAGCATGTGGTCGCGGGTTATCAGGCGGAGATCGAGAACCACCCCGGCAAGGTGGGATTCCTCTATGAGGAAAAAGGCCGAAAGAGCCTGGCGCATGTGGGCGAGAAGGTGCAGATCGATGCAACAGGCAACCGGCAGGTATCGGGCCTGATCATGCCCGGCGAGAGCTACATCCAGCAGGAGTACTACAGGAGTAGAGATTGGAACGAGTACCACATCATCGCCCGCGGCAACTATGTTACTCACTATCTGAATGGCTTCCAAACCATTGAATTGCTTGATCACTCGCCAGCTGCGCGCTCGCAGGGTGTTCTCGCGCTGCAGATTCACGCCGGCCCGCCGATGCTCGTGGAGTTTAAAGACATCTTCCTGAAGAAGCTCTAGCACCCATACCCCAGCAGACATGATCACCCGCCGTACCGCCCTGAAAACGCTGGCCCTTTCCAGCGGCGCATTAGCATTCGCCACCACCCTGCCGGCGCAGCAGCTCGGTACTGCTCCCACGGAAGCCGAGGGAGTCTTCAAACTGCCACCTCTGCCTTACGACTACAACGCTCTGGAGCCGTTCATCGACGCGGAGACGATGAAGATCCACCATGATAAACATCATGCGGCATACGTCTCGAAGCTGAACCAGGCACTCGCGAAGGCGCCCGGCTTCGAGAAAAAATCGATCGAGGAGATCCTCTCAAACTTGGAAGGCGTTCCGGAGGAAATCCGCACGGAAGTGCGCAATCAGGGCGGCGGCCATGCGAATCACACCCTCTTCTGGGAGACGCTGAAGAAGAATGAAAACGGCGCACCACAGGGGGATTTGGCGAAGGTGATCGATGAAACCTTCGGCAGCTTTGAGGCATTCAAGGAGCAGTTTGGCACCACGGCGAGCAAAGTATTCGGCAGTGGCTGGACGTGGTTGGTATTGAGAGATGGGAAGCTGGTGATCGAGAACACTGCCAATCAGGATAGCCCCCTGATGACCGGCGGCACACCGCTACTCGGGCTCGATGTCTGGGAGCATGCCTATTACCTGAAATACCAGAACCGGCGTGGTGACTACATCAAGGCTTTCCAGAATGTGATCAACTGGGATGTAGTAAGCGAGCGGGTTGAGAAAGCGCGGAAGGGGTGAGGCCAGTCCGAAAAGCGCAATCATCGAGGGCGTACATGGAGTGTGGCAGCACGTTTTCGGCGACGCTACCGCACTCCAAAAGCTTCTATCTCCCCGCCTGTGCGATGATCTCCTTATCGGCTTCCACCGCATCGGGGTTCACCATGCTCTCGGCGATCATCGTCAGCATCTTGTCGGTCTCCCCTTCCTCATCGAGCGTATCCTGAAGTAGCCGGGCGGCCTCACGGGCACCTACCATTTGTGCATAGCTGCGGGCGCAGCCATACCCGGCGATTTCGTAGTGCTCCATGCGCTGTGCGGCGCCGATCAAAGCGGCATCCAGTACATTGGGATCAGCGTCGTCACTGTGCTTCAGAAGTTCATTGGCTTCAGCAATCACGCCCTTCATGGCTTTGCACTGAACACGCTCCGGAGTTGTATTGAGGCTTTTGAAAATCTTCTCCAGACGCTCCACCTGTTTCTTTGTCTCTTCGCAGTGGGTTTCGAGTGCTTCCCGCAATTCCTCGGCAAAAGCAGCCTCGATCAATTTGGGATAAGCTTTCACGGCCTGCTGCTCGGCGTCGTAGAGATCAGACAGTTCGTGCAGCAGAAGGTCGGTCATCGATTGCAAATTCATAAGCATCAGTTTTGGCTTAAGAAGTAACGATCCACAGTGTCCGACCGGGCCGGCAACCGAGTGGAAATCAGGTGACTACCTATGCGACATTAAGGCTTCTTTGAGAGCATCCAGCGATGCGGGACGCGTAAAGGACAGATTCCAAGTTCGATGAAGGAGCTTCCAAAAGAGGAAGCTCCTTTGTTTTATACTCTTAATTGTAATCGTATTCTTACTCCCGGCATTCTGAGGAGATTCCGATTAAGAGTAAGAGCACGCCCTCCTTTCTCCCATGACCGAACCCGCCCACTCCTCCCTTTCCGACATTCACACCAAGGCTCCAGGGCCGGCAGGCGCATTACCCCTTACCGAAGAGATGCTCCGCTCTGC
>CBINJX010000649.1:0-3933 GCA_966251085.1 uncultured Verrucomicrobiales bacterium | reverse complement strand
TTCGCGCCAAACTTCTCCTGCCGCCACTGATCAATCGGTTGCACGTCGTTATCTGCGATGCCGATTGAGGCTAATCCGGGAGCAGCTATGACATACTCTCCAGCCCCGATGGATAAGACCGCGGTCTCGGTGCCTTCGATTCCGGAATCATCGATCGGCTGCAAAGTGATTGATGCACTGGCCTGCCCCGCAGGGATTGTCACGGTCGAACCCGATGGCGAGAGCGTGTAGTCGGAACCGAAAACTGCGGTACCGCTGCTGGAAACTGCGACGATCAGGTCGCTGGTATTGGGTCCCGTCCGCGTCAGCCGATATTCGCCAGAATCGCCCCCTTCCGTGGCTGCGTTGTCCGCAGTGGTCAGTGTGACGGTCGGGAGGAAATCGAGCTGGCCGATTTCTACCGGTGAAAGGGCACGATTGAAGATCGCCACCTCGTCCACCGTTCCATTGAAAAACCGATTCCCATTGTGCGTATCCTGAGCGATCCACATCGCTCCATCAAACTCCTCGATGCCATGCGAGACGTTGTTCACGGCAGAGACCAAGCCTGAGCCGCCATTCATATAGAGCGTGGCTTTCGTTGGCTCCACGACGAGAGCGACAAACGTCCATTGATTATCCGGCGGCACGAGTCCGGAATTCCAATCATATGTTGCCCCCTCGTTGTTCCAAGTATAGCGCAACTCGTTCGCCTGGCCAAAATGGAGACCGGCGATCGATTTGCCGGCGCGGCTGAAGACAATCCCCGAGAAAACAGCCGCATTGCCGCTGCGCCGCACCCAGGCGGTGATCGTCACCGTGTTACTATGGAGATTGAGTGCCGGAAGGGAGGTATAGGAGCCGGTGCCGTTGTACTTCACTGCAAAGTTGCCAGTCTCGAATCTCGGGAACGCGGATGGCCTTGGTCCCGGGTAGCCCAGGGTTACCCCACCCGTATGAGTCCCGTTGTAACGGGAGTAGTAGTCGAGAGCGGTTGCACCGCTGGTCTCATTCAAACGCCAGTACGCCACGGGGTTTTTGGTTACGACGGCATGTTCGTAAGCGCCGGAAGAAAGCGCGCGAACTGTGATGGCTGCAGTGGTCGTGCTCGATTTGAGCGGGTATGCGCCGCCCCCGTCATCCTGCACACCGATCTGCAGGGTCACTGTCTGCCCACGGATCAGCGCATTGGCATTCGCCACTGTGATGTCTCCTGTTTGCGGATTGATTGCAAAGGCACCACTGCTGTTTCCATTCAGGATCGCGTACGTCAGCGTTTCGCCTGCCCCCTCTGTCGCGGATACCGTTCCGACCCGTGTTCCGTTCAAAGCACGATCCACTGTGCTAAAGGTATAAGGCGCACCTTTCCACACCGGTGCGAGATTGATATCGAAAGGCTGCAGTGCGCTTCCGGGAATCGTAGTGATTGAATCTATTCCGTGGCCTGTCCACGCTACTCGGACGAAGTCAGTAACAGCCCCCTCTTTGTGCAGGGTCTCGATGTAATAACGCTGACCGGCTGCGAGCGTGATCTGGGAGGACTTCTGCGCGGGGTACTTGGTCCACTCATCGCGTCCACAATGCCCTGGAACGGCGGCGACCTGGATGGCCGCCGCGGGATTGGTGCTACTGCTCAGACGAAGTTGCCCTTCGTCATCACTCGCCATGTAAAGAGTGTAGGTGCCACTCGTAGGAGGCACCAGATAGGCCCGGATCCGGGAGCCGTAGTTCTCCCCGATGTCCCCGCCACTGTCGAAGGATGAAAGAATTCGTGTGCTGTCCGGTGAGTTCGGATAACGAGCGTTCCCTGTCAGGGCGGAGATGTTGCCTCCGTTGATGTTGTTCCAGACCTGCTGGACGATACCGTTCACCTCAACGGCAGCGGCAGCAATGACGTTGACCGTGATGTTTGCAGTCCCCGCCAGCGAAGGGGTGCCGCTGTCATTTGCTCGTACAAACAGCGTAAAGGAGGACGCAGTAGTGAGGCTTGTGGTGTTTGCTACGAAGATCCGGCCTGTATCGGAATCGACGCCAAAAACTCCAGCTCCACTTCCTCCGATGATGGCGAATCCGTTGTGGGTATCCTGGGCATTGATATCGGTCACCTGCACAAAACCCACAGTGGCGCCTTTGAACGCGTTCTCGCGGACCTTGTAGGTGTTTGAGGTTACCTTGGGCGGATAATTCTGGTTGAAGGGCGCGAGATAGATTCCCGGGATCACCTGCTGAGGAATGCCTGGTCCCTGCCATGCAACGGCAACGTGGTCGCCTCCTCCCCCTTCCTTGTGCCTGGCTTCGATGTAATATGGCTGCCCCGCCTGCAGATTGATGATCGTGGACTGCTGACTCGAAGATTTCGTCCACTGGTATCGATCCGTCCACCCGGACACACTCGCGACCACCGTAGCGCCGGCCGGATTCGGATTGCTGCTCAGGCGCAGTTCACTCGAATCGTCGGAGGCAATCCAGAAGCGGTAGCTGCCACTGATCGGCGGGATGAGATACCCACGCACAGTGCTGCCGTAGTTATCACCATGCCCGCCACCGTCAAAGGCCGTGAGCAATTCTTCGGAATCGGGATTATCTGGATATTTGGTGTTCCCTGTCAGGCTAACGACCGTCTCGCCCGAGATTCCCTCGAAATACGTGCGCATGATTGCACCTGGCGAGTAACCGGCAGGGATTGGCAGGAGGGTGATGGTGACGGTTGCCGAAGCTGTGAGTGCAGGCGAACGCTGATCGTTGGCCTGTACGGTCAGGGTATAAACCGTCTGCGACGAAATCTCGATCTCCTGGGCGACTGTGATCTCCCCAGTGGCGGGGTCGATCACGAATGCGCCGCCTGTGTTTCCCGCGGTGATGGAGAATGTGGCGAAATCGAACCGGTCCGGAAAAGTAGCTGAGAGATTACGAAAAGGAGTGCCGACGCGGGTCCGCTCGAGCATGGTGATCGCGCCACCTCCACTGATCGTCGGCGCTTCATTCACATCCTCTACCGAGATAACCACCCGCACGGTTTCGTTCAGTGTCGGGTTGCTCGGATTGGTAATACTGACGAAGAGAACAAAACGCGCCGGATCATCCCAACGGGAAGAAAGCGCCTCGAAATTCAGCTGCGATGCGTTTGAGACCGTGATCGCGCCTGTCGTCAGGTTCATCCCAAAGGCGTTATTCGTATTTCCCGAGATGATGCTGTACGTCAGCGCCGCGCCCCCGTGGTTCTTCCGTGGCGTCACGGTTCCTATAAACGTGCCACTTGGCCTGTTTTCCTGGATCGTAAACCGGTCCGGTTTCACACCGCCCGTCACGCTGCCTGAGATGAGGTAAGCGCCGAGCGAGGCGTAGTCGGAATAATTGCCGTCGGTAGTTGGATTGCCGCGGCCCACACCGCTCACGCGCAATGTATATTCACCAGCCGACAGCGTGGCATTGATCGTCGCTCTGAGCTGGGTATCGGGATTGCTCGACGTTACCAGGTTATTGGATGCGTCGTAGAGTTCCGCCAGGATGTCCAGATTCGGACCATGCTCGACCGGGGAGACATTGAGCGTCACGGCACCACCCGCCGTGGCAAAGCGGAAGGCATCGACATCGGCACGGGTCTCGATGATGCCTTCATTGGAAACTGTGTTGTTTGGCAGGATTTCCAGATACCCGGCCGACGCGAGCGTCGCCCCGTAGTCGTCTTGGCGGTAATCGACGTCGTTGTTATTTGACGTAATCTTTACAAGATCATCCTCTGTGTTCGTAGGATTCACATACTCGCCCTTGGACCACTGCGAGAGATTCGAATAGTAGCCGACCCCCATAATCGGCGCCCAACTCACCTCATAAGGAGAGCCGCCGCCTCCATAATACTCCTCGCGGTTGCCACCAGGCGGCTGACGTCCATCGTGCCCCAGATGCAGTGTGTGCCCCACTTCGTGAGAGATCACCTCGGCAGCGTTTTTGCCG
>CBINJX010000648.1:0-3934 GCA_966251085.1 uncultured Verrucomicrobiales bacterium | reverse complement strand
TCCTCCCCGGGAGGTTGAGAGCTACAAACTTCTCACCGAGCAACTGGGTGCGATGCGGAAGACCGAGCTTCAATTGTTGGCGCAGTACACCGCAGAGAATTCCGTGGTGCGTGCGAGCCAGACGCAAATCCGCGGTCTCGAACAGCGGAAGGCAGAACTCGAAGCCAAGTATCCCGGCCTTACTGCGGTTGCGGTACAGAGCGCAGGCGACAAGCAACCCGTCGAGGTGCTCAGTGAGCAGGGCAATCTGCTCGCCACCGAGGCGAAGATCGGAATCCTGAAGACACAGCTGGAGCAGCTCCAGGCTGCGGCTGCCAAGATCAACGCAGTCTCCGCCCAGATTGAGGATCTCGAGCGGCAGAAAGCGATTGAGGAGAAGACATACGCCGACTTCCAGTCAAAGCTCGAGATGCAGCGGGTGAACGAAGCGCTGGATCCTTCCAAGATCCCGAACATCAGCATGGTTCAGAAACCTTCCCCGCCTGCAATTGTGGTTGGGAAAATCGCAAAGATCGCGATGGGGATCGCGGGTGGAGGCGTTGCAGCTGGTTTGGGAATGGCACTGCTATTTGGGATGCTTCTGGATCGCACGGTGAAACGTCCTGCGGAACTGGAGAAACGGCTCGGTATCCCAATGATGCTGCAGATCCCGATGCTGGCCGTCCGTGGCAAGCGGCATCGCCGGAGCAAGACTCCGGAGTCCACCGATGCCGGCGCGCTCGCTTTTGCGCCGAATGGGATCGCGTCCTCTGCGACTGCCCCCTGGAACGACGGCCATTTCATCCGGCCCTTTGCCCAGATTATCCGCGATCGTCTGATTTTGGCTTTCGAGTTGAAGCGGATTACCCACAAACCGAAGCTGATTGCTGTGACCGGGCTCTCCGGAGGAGAAGGCGCATCCACACTCGCCGGCGGCCTCGCCGCTGCGATTTCTGAAGCGGATCACGGCAAGGTTCTGCTGGTGGACATGAACAGCGATAATCCCGAGATGCGCCCGTTTTTTGAGGGGCGCAGCGGCGCTGCGCTGATGGATGCCATCCATGCAAACGGAGATGGAATCCTGGCGGTCGAGAACCTTTACCTCGCTACCGGTGAAGCTCCCGGGACGAACTCCCGCATGATTGCTCCGCGCCGGTTTTACGAGATGATCCCTACTCTCCGGGAAAGCCATTTCGACTATATCATCTTTGATATGCCACCGATGGAGCAGGGGAGCGCAACCCTTGCGGTGTCTGGCTTCATGGACAAGGTGCTGCTTCTGGTCGAGCCCGAGCGGAACGAGCGTGAAGCCTTGAAGCGAGCCTACTCCGAACTGGTAGCTGCCAAGGCGGATGTTGCCGCTATCGTGAATAAGATCCGGAACGGGGTTCCCCGCTGGGTCTGCGGGTAACTGGCATTCGAACCGGTTGCATTCTTCCCACCCATCATTTCCGCCGTGAACCAATCACCACCAGAACAGTTCGTCCGCACTCGTTTCGACACCTCGTTAGTGGACACTCCCAGGCACGAGAGCCGAAGGAAAACAAAGGTGCTGGCGATCTCCTCGGGAGGAGGACACTGGGTGCAGATGCTTCGTCTCCGCCCGGCGCTCGAAGGTTCAGAGGTTGTTTTTGCAACCGTACGTGTGGGCTATTCCGCGGATGTGGATGGAGCAGCCTTCCGGCTGATCCCGGATGCAAATCGCTGGAGCAAGTTCGGGCTCATTCGTACAGCTGTTGGCGTTGCTCGTCTGATCTCTCACGAACGTCCGGATGTGGTGATTTCCACCGGCGCTGCCCCTGGGTTTTTTGCCATCATCTTCGGCCGATTGTTTGGCGCATGTACGATCTGGGTGGACAGCGTTGCCAATGCCGAGACGCTGTCTCTTTCCGGTCAAAAGGCAGGCCGATTTGCTCACCTCTGGCTCACCCAATGGCCGCACTTGGCGCGTGAGGACGGACCTTACTACTTCGGAAACGTTCTATGATCTTTGTTACCGTCGGAACGGATGCGCCCTTCAACCGCTTGATCCAGGCGGTCGATCGTTGGGTAGGTGAAACAGGCAGAACGGATGTGTTCGCGCAGATTGGTGAAGGAGGCTGGGAGCCGAAGTACATACCATTCAGCCCGTTCCTCGAGCCACCCGAGTTTACTGCACGTTTCAATTCGGCGACACTCATCGTCTCCCATGCCGGTATGGGGACTATCCTGAGTGCACTCCGCTACGGAAAACCAATTCTCGTGATGCCGCGTCGTGCATCCCTCGGTGAACAGCGCAACGAGCATCAGCTCGCCACTGCAAAACACCTTTCCCAGATGGGCAAGATCAGCGTGGCTCTCGACGAGCAAGAGCTTCTCCGATACCTCGGTAACCTGGACACCCTTCAGGCCCGCGCGAGGATTGCCTCCTCAGCCAGCCCGGAACTCTGCTCTGCAATTCGCAACTTCATCCTTAAGTCCCGACCTCATGATGAAATCTGAACACGGGAATATCCCATCCCTACCAACTGCAGATGCTAAACTTTTTGGGCAGGCCATAGAGCCCACGGATTCGGTGGAGGACGATCGTCTCTACGTCCTCGTTACCCCGGTTAAGGATGAGGTCGGTACCATTGGAAAGACGATCGAGTCTGTTGTCGGCCAGACCATCCTGCCAAGGGAATGGGTGATCGTCAGTGACGGCTCGACCGACGGCACCGACGAACTCATCTTACAGGCCGCAGCCCAGCATCCCTGGATCATACTCATCCAGCTGCCCCCGCGCCTCACGCGCAGTTTCGCCGCCGTGGTGGAGAATACAGAGCGCGGCATCGCAGCCCTCCAAACCTCCGATTATAAATACCTCGGCCTGCTCGATGCCGACGTCACATTCCAGCCCGACTACTTCGAACAGCTCATCTGCCATTTTGATGCCGACCCGCTGCTCGGCCTTGCTGGCGGAGTGGTCATCGATATCGGCACCCCGCGGGATCGCTTCCCACGGAACCGCCTCGATGTCCCCGGCGCCGTCCAGTTCTTCCGCCGCCGCTGCTTCGAATCCCTCGGCGGCCTCATCGCTCTACCCGAAGGCGGTTGGGATGCCCTCACCTGCGTCGTTGCCCGGATGAACGGGTTCAAGACCCGGCTCTGCACCGAACTCGTGGTTGACCACCTAAAGCCGCGCAACATCTCCCAAGGCGGAATCGTCCGACGCAAATGGCAGATGGGAGTCCGCGACTACGCCCTTGGCTACCACCCCTTATTCGAACTGGTGAAATGCGCCGGACGAATCGCCCAGCATCCGTTCGTCTTCGGTGCTATCGCCTGGTGGGTGGGTTACTGCATTGCTTACCTCAGACGCCAGGAACGCCGCATCCCTCGCTCGCTCATTGAGTTCGTCAGGACCGAGCAGCAGGAGCGGCTTCTCCGGCTCGTAGGAATCAAAATGGCGGCGCCTGAGAGGCCTCTCACGTGTCAAAATGCCCCAGCTAATTATCCTTAACTTTCATGGTGTCGGGCCTGTCACGCGTTCCGTCTGCCAAGGGGAATTCGATTGTTGGCTGGATGAGGATTTTTTTGAATCGGTCCTAAATCTAGTCGCTGGAAGGCCCCACATCAGCTTGACAGTCGATGATGGTAACGCATCTGACGCGAGGATCATCCTGCCTGCCCTCTTGAGCCGCAATTTGAATGCGTCATTCTTTGTATCTACAGGCTTGCTCGATACCCCGACTTACCTTAGCAGGGCGGAGGTACAGAAGCTGGCGGAACACGGTATGGGAATCGGAAGCCACGGTGTTCAGCACCGGCCATGGCGAGGTCTGCAACCGGCAGAGTTGGACCGCGAACTGCGCGAAAGTCGCGAAACCCTCCAGTCCCTTTGTGGTCTTCCCATCGACTCGGCCGCCTGCCCAATGGGAGCTTACGATCGCGGAGTGCTGGAGGCTGTGCGGCAGGTGGGCTATGATCGGATTTT
>CBINJX010000647.1:0-3938 GCA_966251085.1 uncultured Verrucomicrobiales bacterium | reverse complement strand
ATTCAGGCACTCGACGAAGCTGTCGCCCCAAGTCCGGTAACCATGGAGCAGGACCTCCGTGTCGGAATGATCCGTCTGGAACTCGCAACCGAGCTGCTTCAGCTCCGTCCGGAGTTCGACGTGATTGTAAATCTCGCCGTTAAATATGACACCCACCTGCCCGTCTGCGGTCCACATCGGCTGCGCACCGCCCGCCAGATCTACAATCGAAAGCCGTCGATGCCCGAGAAAGACCCGCGCGGCATCATCCGCCCAGAGCCCATCCGCATCCGGGCCACGGTGCTGGATGCGACTCGTCATCCGGCCCAGGATGTCGCGGTCGCCGCTGCCGACGAAACCCGCTATTCCGCACATGGGGAAAATGACGAATGACGAATGACGAATGACGAATGAAGCCCGAGGTCCGAATGACCGAAGGGCATAGATGCAAACACAGGTTTTCGAACTTCTGGCTTCGTCATTCTTTCGTCATTCGTCATTCGAACTTCGTCATTCCCTAGCGGTCCCTCACCGGCAGCAGCATGGTCACGCCACAGGTACTGCAGGAACTTCTACATGAGCTATAGCAGCAGGAGCTGACAGCGCAGCGGATTCGGATTCCTCCACGTTACGCGTAGCACGCACCAGATACACCGGCTTGCCCTGAGACTCGTAGAAGGTCCGCATGATCATCTCCGCCAGCAGGCCCATCAGGATGCACATCAACCCAGTCATTGCCGTGAGGATGCAGAGCAGGAGGAGCGGGTTTTTGATGAATGATTCGCCTTCGACGAACTTGCGGAATAACGCATACACACCACTCACCGCGGAAATCCCGAGCGAGGTCAACCCTACCGCTCCGAAGAGATACATCGGCTTCTGCTGAAACCGATCGAGAAACTTCACCGTGATCAGGTCGGCGAGCACCTTGAGCACGCGCTCGAGACCGTACTTCGATTTACCACTGGTGCGGGCGTAATGGCGCACCTCGACTTCCGTGATCTTTGCGCCGTGCCACCGGGCATAGATCGGCAGGAAGCGATGCATCTCACCATAGAGCCGCACCCCCTCGATTACCTCGCGCTTATAGGCTTTCAGCGAACAGCCGAAGTCGTGGAGGCGCACACCGGAGACAAATGAGATCAGGCGGTTGGCCATGATGCTCGGAAGGTTGCGTTTTACCGCGTTGTCCTTCCGGTCCTTACGCCAGCCGGAGCAGACGTCAAATCCGCTATCCAGGGCCTCGAGCAGCTTCGGGATATCCGCCGGATCGTTCTGCAGGTCGCCATCCATCGGGATGATGACATCTCCTTTGGCAAACTCGAAGCCGGCCATCATCGCCGCAGTCTGGCCGAAGTTACGCCGGAAGTGAATGACCTTAACGTGGGTGTTCTTCGCAGCGATCTCGTCGAGAATCTCTTCGCTGCCGTCGGACGAGCCATCGTTGACGAAGATCAGTTCCCACGGACGCCCCACAGTTTCCAGGGTTTCGCAGACGCGCTCGTAAAGGGCGCGGATATTCCCCGCTTCGTTACAGATCGGGACAGTGACGGAAATCATCGGGGTGAAAAGGTCGGCGCGGAAATTAGGAGCGCCAGGTGCCAAGTGCCAAGTGAAAGTACCAAGTGGATTCCATCGGAGTGCTCACTCGATGATTACGGGGCACTGAGTACTGAGTACTTCGGCCGCGCTCATCAAGGCTGACTCTCCTCCCACCACTTCGCGATCTTGTCGGCCGCAGCCATGCCGAGAAGCAGATGAGATGTTTCAGAAATGTGATGCTGGCCGTGTGGCACGAAGATATCGGCAACACCGCGGTAACGTCCGAGCACTTCATCGGCGCGCAGCAGTTCGTCACTGGTCTTTTCCAACTTCTCCGCCAGGGCTTGCGGCAGGGATGAGCCGAAGCCGGTGTTATCGTGAGGCAGCCACGGGATATCGATGATGAGCAGCTGGATCCCCTGCTTTTTGCAAAGATTGTAGAGCCGCTCCACGAGCGCCGCCGAGAGATCGAGCTGATAGGCGCTGATATTGGCGCCCTGATGTGGCACGCGGGTGGTCAGCTCATCGCGCATGCTAGCATTCTGCTGCTGGGAAAGGATCAGCTTCCGCGCTTCCCAGACGCGGTTGAAGAGAAGCGAATAAAAATACGAGTGCTGGCTGGCCCACTCGAGCCCGGGAATGCTGTTCACCAGCCGGACCGCGCCGATGCCGGGCTGATGCTTGAACTTTTCATCAAGGAGAAGTCCCTCCCGGAGCCTGAAGAGCCCACTCTTCTCGTTGTCGTCAAAATCGTTGATGAACCATCCGAGCACCACCACGTCCGGCTTGTACTTGAGTCCTTCATTCTCAAAAAAAGCGAGCTGCTCAGCAGTGCCGAAGCCGGAGATGCCAGTGTTCAGCACCTCCACCGGGTACCCCATTCGCTGCAGGCGGCGCTCGATGATCGCGGGAAAAATCCGGCTCTGACTCGCCTCGAAGCCTTGGGTCTGTGAATCGCCGAGACAGAGAACCCGCCGCATGCCCATTGGCTTCTCATAGGTGTAGTCATGCGTATCCCGGAAACCTTGTGCGTTCGTGGTGAACTGCCACGTACCATCCGCACTGGTATGGCTGAAAGTGGTGGAGGGTTCCAGCCGGCGCAGCTGATACGGTCCATATGTGGCCTCTGTGTGAAAGCGTGGGAAGAGCACAACGGACCGCCCCCAGATCAGCCGTGTCGCAAGCTCCGCAATCCCCAACGCCACGGCCAGTGCGAAAACGAAGATCAGCAGCCGGAACAACCACCGGCTCGATGCAGAACGGTGTTTCCGTGTCGAGGGCTCGGCATCCTGAAAGAAAATGGGGCGTTCGATCATGAGGGTCAGCGGGGGCGGGTCAGGTTTGCCTCATAAACGTAATCCTAATCGTACTCGTAATCTGGATCTTCCCCGAGGCGGAACGTGCCGGAGAGATTAAGATTACGATTAAGATTAAGACTACGATTAGAAAGCGGCTCATCCCTTTTACCCCGTCTCGAGCAGAACTCAAATCGCAGAAAAAAGAGACGCTCCCAACGACTTGCGTTGGGAGCGTCCCAGAAAGACTCAGGAACTCCTGAGCTGCAAATTACAATTTTGCAGCGATAAACTGCTCGAGCTTCACGATGTCAGCGGCGAACTTGCGGATACCCTCCGCAGTCTTCTCCGTGGCCATCGCGTCCTCGTTGAGGAGGAAGCGGAAGGTCTTCTCGTCGAGGTTGAGGCGATCGACCTTTGCACTCTTGGAAGCGGCTTCGTCGAGCTTCTTGGTGACCGGCTCGTTGGAAGCGGCAAGCTTGGCGAGGAGATCAGGCGAGATCGTGAGGAGATCGCAACCGGCGAGTTCGACGATCTGCGACGTGTTGCGGAAGCTGGCGCCCATCACCTCGGTCTTGTAGCCGAAGTGCTTGTAGTAGGTGTAGATCGTCGAGACTGACTGCACGCCCGGATCTTCAGCGCCGGTGAAATCGCGCTTCTGGGCGGTCTTGTACCAGTCGTAGATGCGGCCCACGAAGGGGGAGATCAGCTGAACCTTCGCCTCGGCGCAAGCGACGGCCTGCGGCAGCGAGAAAAGGAGGGTGAGATTGCAGCGAATGCCTTCCTTCTCGAGGATCTCGGCGGCGCGAATGCCTTCCCAGGTGGAAGCGATCTTGATCAGCACGCGCTCACGGGAGACCCCGACCTTCTCGTAAAGAGCAATCAGGTGACGGGCCTTGGCGACGGTGCCTTCCACGTCAAAGGAGAGACGGGCATCGGTCTCGGTCGAAACGCGGCCGGGAACGATCTTCAGGATTTCCTGGCCAAAGCCGACGAGAACGTAGTCGATGATATCCTCGATCTGGGCAGCGCCGGAGAGGCCACTGCTCTTGCGATCGGCGAGGACCTTGTCGAGAATGTGGGCGTACTGCTCCTTGGTCGCAGCCTGGAGGATGAGAGAGG
>CBINJX010000646.1:0-3947 GCA_966251085.1 uncultured Verrucomicrobiales bacterium | reverse complement strand
TGCAGCCCGTGCTCGGCGAGCGTGGATTGGATCGTGGAAAGCTTCATGCGCGGTGAAGCGCAACGGTTTACGGCTCGCAGCCTTCGCGGCCTAGCGGATTCTTAGGATAGCATTGGGACTTATGGGGCCGATCAGACGAGGCCCTTACGTGTCTCTACTTCCCTCGCGGTCGATTAAGGCCGCCGGTTTTTTCTTTTTGGTATTCCTGAACAGCGTACGGGCGTCCTGAAGTGAGACCTCATCGATGAAGTAGGCGATTGCCGCCTTTCCGATCGCGTAGGTTCCTGCGGCTGCGACGCCTCCCGAGACCACATTGCCCCAGACTGGCAGCACCTTCAACGCAGCGCGCGCCCCTTCGCGAAGAGCAAGGCCGAGGCCGATGTTCACTCCGAGTGCCGCTACCCACTCACCACCCTGCTTCACACTCAGTTCACGTCCACTGATGTGCATGATTGCAGCCACCATTCCCGCCTGCAGAGAAGTGAGGACCGGAAAGTCTGCGAAGGGAATCGGTTCTGCTCCAACGGCGCCGCTGATGGCGCTCGTCGATTTCACGACGATCTGGGCGAGTTCCCGCTGAAGCTCCTTCACCCCAGAGAGCCGCGCCATTTCCAACTTGGCCTCTGGAGGCAGTTTGGCTGCGATCGCGGCTGCCATACGATGGATCTCTGCCGATCCCTCAGACATCACGAATGCCCCGCCGGATGCCCCGGCAAAGCCGCGCTCCACGAGGTCGTCGCGTGTGTCGTGCAGTTGCTGGCGAATCTCGAGAAGAGGCGTGCCAAGTGGATTCCCGACTGCAACTGCGAAGATGGATGGAAGGGAGTCGTTCTTATCTCTCAGCACCCGCGCAATCTCCTTCGCGTGATCCAGATCCGGCTTCAGATCGTCCTCGCTGCGAGGAGGCGTGTGGAGAAAGAGGATTGCATCCGGCGGTTCCTCGGCAAGAGCGCGCTGGACGAGGGAGAGGGTAGAGGGGCGGCGCGCATCAAGGATGCGAAGCGATCCACGACCGGAGCGGCTGAATATTTGCCAGGAACCCGATTGCACGTGGTCCTCCGTTGCTTCCGCCACTTCTGCGCCGAAAAGAGAATTCACCAGTTCAGTACGGCTGGAGGCCCGATCGCCGATCAGCAGAAACCGGGGTGAACGCTGCTGGAGAAAGAGCGTCTTAATCGGCGAAATTTCCCGCATGATTGGGGACTGAAGCGGCTGCGGGAGCCGCATTACCAGGCGTTCGAGCTTTTCGTAAAGAGCGAGGAGATTCACAGGGCGTTGGGTTGGAAAAGGATCCGATGTTCTCTGAGACTTCGCAATTGCACGCTCGGGCGATTGTTCCTTGCGGCCGTGCTCAAAAGGGGACGGAATTAGAGTACGCCGAGCAATTGCTCGACGTGTTCACCCGGTTTTACTTTCCGGAAGATGGCTTTGATCCGGCCATCGGGTCCGATGACGAAGGTGGAGCGCTCCGTGCCGAAGTACTTCTTGCCGTACATGCTTTTCTCCACCCAGACGCCGTACGCATCGACGATCTTCTTCTCCTCGTCGGAGAGCAGCGGAAAGGGGAGTGAATGCTTATCGATGAATTTTCGGTGACTCTTTACCGGGTCGATGCTGACGCCGAAGATCTCCGCTTTCCCTTCGAATTGGCTCCAGGCATCCCGCAAGCCACAGGCTTGAGTGGTGCAGCCGGGCGTGTCGTCCTTTGGATAGAAATAGAGGACGACGGTTCTTCCGGAGAAATCCGGCAGCGAAACCTCCGTGCCATCTCCGTATCGACCTCCTACGGCGGTAGCAGTGAAATGAGGGGCGGGGTCTCCGATGTTGAGATCTGGCATAGGTAAGAGTGGTATGCGTAGGCGTGGAATTAGCACCGCTGTTTGCGACGACTACTTGCTCTTCATCTCCCAGACACCTCTCCACGGCTGCGCGGGTGGCGTGTCCAGAAGCTTCTCGCACCGCTCGATGAAAAGCTCTGCCACGCTATCGCCTGGGCTTTGTGTCTCCACCTCGCGCCAGCAGCGAATTGCATCGGCAAACTCACCGCGGCGGTAGAGGCGCATTGCTTCCTCGTGCGCGGAGAGCCATGCGGGTTCTACGGTGTCGCCGCTGCGCTTATCCAGAACGGTAAAGATCTCTGTGGGTTTCGTTCTGCCCTTCACAATGATCAGGTCAAGAGAACGCAGAATGAATGAGTCTCGCACCAATGCAGCGACACTTTCGCTGATACAGAGGTCGACACGGTAAGGTTTAGTTGCGCCTTCCAGACGGGAGGCGGTGTTTACAGCGTCCCCAATTACCGAAACTTCCATTTTTTCTTCACACCCGAGATTGCCCACGATCGCACTTCCGTGATTGATCCCGATACCAAATTCCAGAGGGACAATACCACGCGAATCCCAATCGGTGTTCAGGCGACGGAGCGCGTGTCGCATTTCAACAGCAGTCGTTACCGCGCGGCATGCATCCTCCTTGTCTCCAGCGGAAGTGATTGAACCCCAATCGGCCATCACGGCATCACCAATGAATTTGTCCAGGCGCCCCTGCTGGGCGAATACGATGTGAACCATCTCCTGAAAGTATTCATTCAGCTGGCGCACGAGTTGATGCTCATCGGCATTCTCGGTCATCGTCGTGAAATTGCGGACATCGGAAAAGAGGACGGTAATGTTCCGGCGCTGACCTCCGAGCGAATTGAGGAAGGTCTGAGGATTGTCGAGGACTTCTTTGACGACATCCCGTGAGACGTAGCGCTCCAGCGTTCGCCTGATACGCGCTTTTTCACGGCGGTCCATGGCCCACTCTACGGTCGAAGCGCCTATGCCACTCGTCGTCATTGCCAACAGCGGAGTCAGCAATATGGGGAGCAAACCGAAGGTATTGTAGAGTAGGAAGGCGATTGCCACGCAGGCTACGGCACTGACTACAAGGAGACCGAGTCGCACAGCAGGACGACGCACCAAAACTGTCAGATACCATGCAAACGCTCCAGCGAGACCAATCGTTATGAAATCGACGGTGAGGCTGGTCTCCGTGAGAAACTCTCCCGCGATTAACGCATTTAAGACGGCCAGGTGAACCTGTGGACCGAGCTTCATTCCGAACGGCGTCTCCAATTCGTCCTTGGTCCAGTTGCCTTCAGGACCTATCAGGACGATCTTGTCACGGAACAGCTCGCCTGAATTGTAAGGAGGAGCTGCCCAGAGGGCGGGGACAAAAATCTCATAGATAGACCGGGGTCTGACTTCTCTGGAGTATCTGAAAAGGCGAGGAGTGCGGTCGGTGGGGAGAGATGCTGCTAGGCCTGCTTTTTTTGCTACCTGGGTCGCAAAGGAAAAAACTTCAGTATTCCAGAGAGAATCATCCTCCTGGTTTTCAGAAGATGGCGCCGCTGGCCGGCGAAAATACTCCAACGGAGTCGTTCGGAGGTGTGCTCGTCGAACTTTCAGATCGGAGTCAGGTTGAAAGTTCACATAGCCAACTCTGCTGTCGCGGTACCTTGGGGAGGCAATTAGCGATGGGGAGGGGAGAATGAAAGTTGGTTTGTCATGGCTGACGCCATTCCCATGGTCTTCGATAACTCGTTCGAAATTGCTGCCGATGACAACGCGGTCTCTGTGCCGGTCGAGCACCGCACGAAACTTTCCGTCACCTTCCCGTTCAGTGGGGAAGAGCATGTCCAGTGCGATCACCTTTGCCCCAGCATCAGCCAGGCGATCAATAATTGGCGCGTAAACCTCACGGGGCCAGGGCCAGCCCTGTTTCATCAATTGTATTGCCGGATCTATATGCGCTTCTCCGTCGCTTTTCAGCAGGCCGTCGAGAGTGATCGACTCCGAGTCGATTGCCAGGAATATGACGTCCGGGTGGATCGGCGTTTTTCTACCGTAAAAAATCAGATTATCGCGGAACCTCCATTCGTGCTCCTGATACCAGTATTGAGTGCC
>CBINJX010000645.1:0-3952 GCA_966251085.1 uncultured Verrucomicrobiales bacterium | reverse complement strand
ATTCAGCTGATGCAGGCGCATCACCCAGAAGTGGAAGCGCCGGACAGAGTCCTGATCTTCGAGAATCCTGCCGGAAGTGGCAGAAAGCAGAATCTCCGGACTCCTCGGAAGCTGAAAGCGGACGTTATAAACAGATTCGTGCACCTTGCCCGAGCGGTGTTTGAACTGGTCGAGCAGTGTCACTGATTCCACCTGCGGTTCACCCGCCACATATTGGCGGGCAATCCGTGTAGCGACTTCGGGCGCGAGAGGCGAGATCACCTTTCCCGCCCCAGCATCAATGAGGACGCTGATTTCCTTTCCCTGCCGCTGGCTGATCACCTCGTAGAGTGCCATCCCCGCTTCCGAGCGCAATGTGACTGCTGAAATGACATCCCCCTCGGCAAGCTTCTCGCGAGCGAGGCGGATGGCATCATTATGCGTCAGACTGACGTCCTCAAAGGAAGTGGTGGGGATTGGATGTTTTTTCTCCAGGTATCCACTCTCCCAATAAAGGTGAGGCGCGTATGCCCAGAGGAGGCCGGTGATGACCGTGAGAAGCACGATCACCGTTGAGCCCAATCCAAACCAGCGGTGGAAGCGGCGCATCAGTTTTTCAAAGTGAAGGTCGCGCGGTGGCGAATCGCCTCATAGCGGCTTCCTTTGAATTCACCGGGCTCGCGCTCCTTGTAGATGACATCGAGAACATAACGCCCCGGCCACGGTGTAGAGATCTTCACCACTCCGGACTCATCGGCCTGCAGTTCCTGCATCCACGTATTCGGAGCATAAACCAGAACCTTCGCTTTTGGCAGCGGCTGTTTCTTGAAGAAAACGCGGAACTGCTTCGGGTCTTGGGGGTCCGGCAGAATGTCGAGCGTCAGGGTGGGCTGAGCAGGCGTGACCTTGTTGGCGATTGCCGCACGTGCGTAGAACATCGGCTTGACGATGCCAATGTCCGACTTGGTCCAGTCCTTCACCTCACCGGCCAAGTCCTGCACCACCAGCCAGCCATTTCCATCCTGCTTGGCGATGGCGAAATGATCCGCCTTCTTATCCAGCGTCAGAGCGCTGGAAGAATTCTCCGAACGCTCGATGCGCCCTTGGATAGCATCGCGCTCGTCGAGGCGGCCACCGGCTTTTTCTTTCACTCCTTCGGCAACTTCTCCGAAGAAGACCCGAGCTTCCGCAGGGGTGTCGGATTCGATCCAGAGGTAGTGCCCGCGAGCTCCGAAAGGAAGGCAGAGCAGGCCGAGCAAGGAGAGGATGGAGGGTCTGAGCTTCATGGTTTTTAGCCTCGTTTGTTAGAATATGAGAGTTGCGCCCACATAGAACTGGCGAGTCGGGCCAGGGAAAATACCCTTCTGCTGGGCGGTCCGGCGCTGCGTGCCATAGGTCTCATCAAAGAGGTTATTGATACCAGCATTCAGGATCACATTCTCCGAGACCTGCCAGCGCGACTTGATGTCGAACACCGTGTAATCGTGGAGCAGGCCGATGGTACCAACGGCATTTTCATTCACCGTGTTTGCCTCATCCGTGAAACGATTGCCCACATAGCGGCCCTGGAACTGGAGGTCGAAACGATCGCGATAGGAGTATCTCACCCCGAAGGTCACGTTCTGATTCGGCACGTACGGAAGGTCGTTGCCGTCAAACTCACCACCGGCGAAAGTGGACTCCACCAGCGTTGCACCAGCGAGGAGGAAGACTTCATGACTACCGGCATAATTCCGGTCGCCAGTCTGAATGGCATGGGTGAGACCGAACAAGCCAAGCTCAACCTGCCCCTCGAATCCATACGAGGTGATGTCGTAGTTATTGGCGACTCCTACAGCCGCGACGACCAGATCCTGATAATCGGTGTAGAATCCTCCCAACTCCAGAAGTAACCACGGATACGGATTCGCGCGAACTCCCGCCTCGTACGTCCAAGCGGTCGTTGGCTTCAAATCGGCACTGGCAGCAGCGATATTAGGATTGAAGGTATCTTGAAAGCTCGGCGGGCGGAACGAGCGGGAAACGTTTGCATACGCCAGGGAGTTCGGTGCGAACTCGTACTTCAGCCCAATGCCGGGCACCCACACGTCGTAATCAGATGACTGCTCAGCAGCGCCTGCAAATATATCCTCACGTGTCTGCTCGATGTGCTCAAAGCGCAGGCCGGGAACAATGCTGAACCGGCTGGTGACCTTGAATTCATTCTGCACGTACCCGGCGAGAGCCAGTGTCGTCAGCTCATCATTCGCGGTAATCACATTGTCGCCTTCCCGGGACTCCGCATGATTGCCGACCGCCGTCTGCCGGTTCACCTGATCGTAGTAGATGCGCCCGCCGATGGTGAGCTCATGACCGGTGGATTTGCCGAGGTCGTAATTCAGGATATATCTCGGCTCGAATCCCACGACCGAGAAATCACGCAGATACTGCTGATTCTGATCCGCGAGCGTGAGATCTGCCGAATTGTTATCCGCGTAGTCCTGCAGGAACCAGTCGCGCTCGAAGCTGTAGCCGTAGAACAGAGTTTCAAAGCGCTGATTTTCCGTCAACTGATGGAACGTGCGAAGATCGCCGCCGATGCGGGTGGCAAAGAACTCATCGTGAGGTTTGTTCGACTGAGTGACGTCACTCCGGAACTGCTCTGGCAGAAGACCACCAGGAGTCTCGCTCACCTCGTCGTAATATTGGAAGCGGAGCTGGGCCGAGTGATTCTCGTTGATGCGGATTCCGAGCTTAATATCCAGATCGTGGATATTGTAGCCGAGGCTGTCGCGGAAACCGTCACCGCCCTTATGCAGGTATTCCACCCCATAAGAGACCGCGCCGTGAGTCCCGCTCAGGAAGATGTTACCGGAGTAATCGCCCCAGCTGTCGAAGCGGGTATCAAGGACTGCCGCGAAAGGCTCAAGGGATGGAGGGCGGGAGATCAGATTGACCACACCGCCGACGGTATTCGGTCCAAAAAGAACTCCTGAACCTCCCTTGAACACCTCAATACCAACGATCCGCTCTACCACCGGACCATAATACGCTGCTGTCTCCGAATACAACGAAGGCTGGACCGGCACCCGGTCGAGGAGCAGTTGCACGTACTCACTCCGGATCGGATTCAATCCGCGAAGTGAGATATTGGGCTTGGTGCCACGTCCGTCCTCATCGACATAAGCGGCACCGGGAACGCGCGCCAGCACCTCTCCCAGATTGCTTGGCTTTTGCAATTGGATCTCCTCCGGAGAAACAGTGGAAACCGAGCCTGGGTGCTTCTCGCGAGCGATCTCGAGCTCTGCGTTGACCTGAGCGTTCGATGTCGTTTCTGCATCGCCCGTGACCACCACTTCCTCCAACTGTGTTGGCCCTACCGCTTCCACAGCAGGTTGCTCGAGTCGCTCCTGCGGTGTCTGTCCAAATGCGACAACTGGGAGGACGAGCAAAGCCGCGAAGGCGCTAATCTGGCCGCTGAGAATCCGGCGGTGGCTTCCATTGTAAGACCTCAGACCAGATGCCCTGCGTGGGTCGTGGGTAGATTGCATGCTGTGGTGGTGTGGTGTGGTGGGTGTTGCGGGAGGGGCGCAGGTTTATTGAGAATAAGTCCCAATATGCAAGCCTCATATTAAGAACCAGTCTCAACATGCTGACCTGAACGGCCAAAGGAGAATAGCCTAGGGCAAGGCCGCGAAGCGGGCGCCGCCCTGGGTCCGAGCACAAAAACGATATGTCCCCTGAAAAGGGACGGTATCGGCCGCTCACAGGACCGATGCCGCAATGAAAGTCAAAGGTCCTGTGCCCCTACAGGGCACAAACGCTTTCTCTTCTCTGCCCATGGCGGCGCTACGCCTGCCCCGCGACTGCGGGATTCGGCGTAGCCTGCCCTAGGCTATTTTCCTTTGGCCCCGCAGGCCAACACTGAGGCAGCGTCTTCCTGGAAAAGGTAGCCGACGACTGACGCGCGGCGGTTGCTAGCCGCGCACGGGCC
>CBINJX010000644.1:0-3952 GCA_966251085.1 uncultured Verrucomicrobiales bacterium | reverse complement strand
AAAAACGAATGTTGAGAAAAATTGGTGCGGCGTCTGGGTAATGCTCCCAGCCGGCAGCTGTGGCTCCGGGGTTACAGCCCGGCTCGCGTCTTTAACGAACTACCGCCGCGTGAAAATGAATCAGCCCTTTACGCGCAAATGCGCCCGGACTGAGAAAAGAAAGCGGCGCAGCGATCAGATGGATCCCTGCGCCGCCAACGACAGAAAAGAACGAACACCGCTGCCAGCATGTTTCAGCTCGCACCCGCAGGTTTCATTCACGGCGGATCTTTCGGTGTTTACAGGCACACCTCCCCTGTCGCTCGTGTTAGCTAGTTTGACTAACAAAGCGCAAAGCCTTCGGAATCTAAACTCCAAGGCGTGAAATCAGGGCAATACAGTCCCGTTAGCTAGTCATCAGATTCGATGACTCGCTTGACAGTGTATCCGCGGGATGCAACCGTTGCCGCGGTCGCAAAACCCACAGGCGTCTCCGCAAGTGACTGGTCTGTATTGTTGACCGATTCCCGCCCCGTCTTCAGTTGCCGCTGATGACGGGGTTTTTATCGCCCACAAAGTGGTTCAAGTGGTTGGTCTGAGAGTGAGTAGGAGGAACTCCTTTCGGTATCAGCTGGTTCCCGGAAAACGAAAAACCCTGCTGGCCGGTCGGCGAGCAGGGTTCTCGAAAATCGATGATCTACAATAGATCTGAACCTATCTGCCCACCTCCATGGTGAGATGTTCATTCACGAAGCACGGTTGTCCACCATAGGACGATGCCCAGAGACTGGACATACCAGCACGACGCGACCGCAGTATCGCGGAGGAATCTTTTAAGATGTGCTGGATGGTGATCATGGCTCGTGAAGGTTCAGGCTTAATATCCCCCGACTTAGAAAGCGTCAATAGCTTTTTATATTTTTCTTTCGGATCTAACTTCTGGACTGCGCTGATATGATAGGAAGAGCCTCTTTACAACTCCCCCTCCCTCACCTTCTGCGCACCCGCCAAAATGTGCTTCTGAGATCCCGACGAGTGCCGGAAAACCCCAGATGATCCTTTGCGCATCTCGCGAGATACTGTGGGTATCATGAGATGACACCTGAGCCATCACGCATGATGCGCCGGGTATCTCGCACGATATCTGGCGCATCAAGAGATGATACTTCAGGTATGAAGAGATGATCTCTGGCGTATCACGCGTGATCTCTGGAGGATCATGTGATGATCGCTGCACGATCAGGCGAGATCCCCCACGTATCAGGAGATCATGCCCGGCGCATCACGCGAGATGCGCCAGAGATCATGCGTAATGCCCAGCCGATCACGCGAGATACCGCAGGGATCGTCACTGATACGTCAGATATCTCACGAGATGCGCCAGCGATCTCGCCTGATGCACCCGCGATCAAGCGAGATGCGCCAAATATCTCGTGAGATGCGGGGGCGATCACACGAGATGTGCCAATGATCTCGGGTGATGCGGCGGGCATCTCCTGAGATCCCCGGAAATAAGCGAGGAATCGCGAATCGAGCGCAGCTCCTTGCGGCCGCGTTCCCCGCATCATCAAATCTCACTCCGCCTCTTCCCGTCGCGTCACGGGCAATCAGCATGGAGCGGCGAGGAGAACCACGGGGCAGTCCAGAGCTTCACGTGAATCCTCCACTCCGGCGGAAACTCCTGAATGCGAACAACAAAAGACAATGCGCTCTCGGGTGGCAACAGATAAAATTCCCCGTCACTATAGCGGGAACTGAGATAGGGCAGATGCAAATACGTTCGTGCTGGCAATTGTTTGAGCAAGGTGAAATAATCCGCTCCCGACACGAACCGCCGCACCAGCGTGCATGGCCGAGGGAGTGATCCGGATCAGACCTCTCGATCCGGCGGGAAGCGCCAGACGCGCTGCAATTTCCTACCTCCCCGTAGCGTTATGAACAGAGCAGCACAACTCCCCGAACGCGACCAACTTGCGACTTCAACCGCAAACGACCGGCAGAAATCGAGACGCCGGCAGCAGGGAAGCGTTACCCGTGGCAAGGTGCTGCTCGTGGTGATCTTCTGTGTACTTCGAGGGGTGGACCTGTTGATGTATTTTGGCACTACCGGCAGCGATAAAACGCGCCTGCTCGCTTCGATCATTACCACCGGAATCTGGACCACGGCACTACTGGTCGGAATCTGGAAGCGCCAGAACTGGGCGCGGTACTTCCTGATCGTGCTCGTACTTCTTGGCGTCTTTGCTTACGCACTGTTCACACCGGATGTTGTTCAGGACAAAGGGACGGGGAGCCCGCTCCTGGCGGTTTTCATCATCGCTGGTGCCGCAAATGCAGGGATTGCATTCTGTCTAATCCGCTCCAGGCATATCCGGCGTCTCTGCCAACGCGGCAGCGCATAGGCGAGCTTTGTACGGTAGCGGACCATACTCGCAGACTTAGATAATAGTCTGCATCCACTGTCGGGCACGTTCTCATTCTGATATCAGGTTTTGCCTGTTCATGGCGTGAGAGCGGCCCTCTTTGAGCAATGCCGGGAAAACGGCACGACCGTCAGTACACGCCTGTGCGTTGGCAGAACGTCAACTCCAACGAGCCTATGTTTCTTCGGATCGATAAACTGCCAGTCGAGTTGCCCGCATCACCAAAGGTGGATCCCATCGCGGCCAAGAATGTTCAGGAGCTACTGGGAGGACGCTTCGGCGAGATGTCCACCCTGATGAACTACACGTATCAATCCTTCGGCATGCGGGGACGGGAGAAGATACGGCCTTACTACGCACTCATTTCCAACATTGCAGCCGAAGAGGGTGGACACATCGAGATCGTCTCTGCGGCGATTAACTCCTGCTTGAATGGTCCGCGGACTGACTTTGATAATTCGGGAAAACCCGAGGAGGGACCATTGAAGGATCTGCCGGCTGGAATCTTTGGCGGGCACTACATTGCCAGCGGCCAGACTGCCTTGCCGGTGGACTCACGAGGCATGCCTTGGACGGGTGATTATGTCTTTTCTTCGGGCAACCTGATCCTCGATCTGCTGCACAATTTCTTCCTGGAGAACGGTGCACGCACGCAGAAGCTCCGGGTCTACCAGATGACTGAAAATCCGGCTGCGCGAATGATGTTAGGATACCTCTTTGTGCGCGGCGGTGTACATGCGCTCGCATACGCCAAGGCGCTGGAATCGCTCACCGGCGTCCAGATGAGTAAGATGCTACCGATCCCGAATATCGGGAACGCTACCTTCCCAGAGGCGCGGAAGTTCATGGAGCAAGGCTCTCACCTGAAGCTCTACCGGTTCTCGCCGGATGACTACAAGGAAGCGGGCACAATTTGGGAAGGAACCGCCCCCGCCGAATATACAGAGGGAGTGGGAGGCAGCGATCAACTGGAGTTCGTGGATGCACCGCCATCCGGTGGCGATCTGGCAAACCTGGCAGGCATCGCATCCAGCTTTGCTCCGAACTACGCCCCCGAGGAGATTTTCGAAATCGCTAACAAACTCTACAAGAAGGCAAAGAACTTATAGAGTAGCACCACATTTTCAGCGACTTGGTTTGGGAGAGACGGTGTCGTCACGACACCGTCTCTTTTTCTATTGTGTCGAGGCTGCTTTCTGCCGAGTTCAACGAGGCAGGTGCCGCCTCTACACAAGGAGCCTACCCACACAGTACGCCCGCCAGCCACCGAAGTGGGTGATGTCCTCCGCTTCTTCCAAAGCACAAGGCTCGCAGACAAACCCTTTGCAACTGCTCACCAGCCGGCACGCCGATCCGGCATCGGCCGGGAAAGTCTGCTCCTTTGTTCAGAGGTACACGCGAGAAGGCATCGACCCGATCATCTCCCTCGGAAACACCGAGCACCCCTTCAGCATCCGCGCAGGCCGCAGCGAAAACGGAGACGCTATCGAGAGAAACGAGGTCACCGGGAGCGCAGAGGCCCTCTTTCACAATCTCCTGCTCCGCCAGCG
>CBINJX010000643.1:0-3960 GCA_966251085.1 uncultured Verrucomicrobiales bacterium | reverse complement strand
GTTTTTCGGTCCTGCTACTGTTAGCCCTCATTTTCAGCCGCCCTGCTCGACCACAGCGACGAGAGGAACGTAGAGTGGCCGAAAGATAATCTCCGGATTTTTCCAGGGTCGCGTCAGGAACGTGTAAAATTGCTTGACCAGTCGAGAGGAACGGATGTGATGGCCGGTTAGGAGTCCCCCCCCGACGCATTACATCTATTCTTCCACACCTCATGCGTTCCTTTCCTCTAACGTGCCTCATTCTGGCATCCAGCATAGCCACCGTCCTTGGTGACACTTATACGAGCTTCAGCACCGGCCTCTGGGATTCGGCTCCTGAAAACTCTAATACGTGGGATCCTGCTGGCAATCCCCAAACGGGCACTAACGACAGTGTATCGATCCTGACCGGACATACTGTCATTTTCAGCGGTGCCAGCGGCGTGGGCCTCCCTGGGTCCGGCGACTTGGGCGTAGCAAATGGCCAGACCATCAGTATCAACGGCGGTGTGCTTTCGCAAAATCCAGCAAATTACTGGATCCGCATCGGCCATGGCTCGACTGGCACGCTGAATATCAATGATGGCCGGTTCCATTTCACCAACAGCCTCGACGGCGCAGCCCCCAATCTTCAGCTTGGTATCCGTGGCGGTTCAGGCTTCGTCACCATTGGGGACGGCGTGGGAGACCCCGGCAGCGCGGTCTTGAACTTGCGCGACATCATCGATGGCTCACCGAACGCAGCTAATGTAAGCCTGAACCTGGCTGCGGGAGAGAATGGATCCCCGGACGGCTTGGTCGGAAAGATCGTGATCAACTCCGACGGTGTGCTTGAGGGCGACGTCCGTAATACGGACAGTAACAACCCGCACATTCGCGTGGGGCAATCCGCCTCTGCAGAGCAAAGTTCCATCGTGGTAAATGCAGGCGGACAGTTCCGAGCCCATGGAAACGTCGAAGTCGGAGCACGTCCCGGCGCCAACGGCCTGATCCATCTCAACGGCTTTGGAGCGCGGATGGATATGGATGGCGGCGAACTCACGGTCGGCTACGATGGCACTGGCACTCTCCTCATCGATAACGGCAGCGCCTTCTCCCGCACGAACACCGAGAGTGAGCGAAAAGATATCTATGTCGGACGTCGTGCAGCAGGCAATGGTACCATTATCGTACAGAACGGCGGACAGTTTCTCCGCGGTTCGGGCGGCAACGTGGGCGACCTGCGTATTGGACTCGGGGCCACAGGAAGCATGATCATCAACGAGAATGGCCTGGTCCAGAATGACAGCACCAACTGGGACTGGGTAGGTCAGGACAGCGGCTCCAATGGAACGTTGACGATCAATGCCGGCGGTTCCTTCGTCACTACAAACAGTGCGAACCTCGTCGTTGGTTTAAATACTGGCGCCACGGGCCTGGTCTTTGTGAATGGCGGCAACATGAGTCTCTCGAGCGGTTCCCACGGTGAAATCCGCCTTGGGCAGAATGGTACGGGAACATTCCGCCAGGTCGCCGGCTTCTCCGACATAAGAGCCATGATAATGGCCGAGAACGACGGCAATGCCACCTTCGAGTTGGAGGGGGGAACCATGAATGTCCGCGCTCAATTCTTCCTCGGCGGCGCAAATGGAACGTCAGCGGGCGCCGGCACCGCCACTGCCACCCAGAGCGGCGGCAGCCTGACCGTGAACGGTGCATTCGTCGTCGGGTTGGCCCCCGGTCACACTGGAAACTATTCTCTGTCCGGCGGTGAGGTTTTCCACACTGGCTCCGATACCTCCGTTGGTGAGAGCGGCACGGGAACTTTCCACGTCGGCCTCAACGGCAAGTTCACTGATACTACCGGCGGACAGTTCTTCGTCGGCCGCAACGAAGGCTCGAGCGGCACGTTGATTGTCGATGGCAACCTGAGCCGGACCGCCACCAGCGGCATCCGGGTCGGCAACGGCAATTCGGATGGCGTGGACAACACGAACGGCACGGGTTTGCTCGGCGGCACAGGCACGATCGAAAGCAATGTGCGGATCGGCTCACATGGCACGCTGACCGCTGGAACGAGTTTGACCATCGGCACCCTCTCGCTAACCGGTGACCTCAGCTTCTCCGGAAACGGTCTCCTCTACGCAAATCTCGGCAGCGCAGGCAGCTCCGATCGAATCAACCTCACCGGCGGCGTATTCATCGAGACGGGTGCGATACTCGGCGGCACATGGGGCGGTGGGATCCCCGATAGCTCCAGCCGCTATTGGCTCCTGGTGAATGACGGTGATGATTTCATCAACGGCACGTTTGCGAATGTCAGCCTGACGAGCCCCAATGCCAGCCTCTTCCCGAGTGCAGATGGATGGGCAACCATCGAGGGACAGGAGTTTGCGGTGTTCTATAACGCTGACTTCGGATCAAATTCCTTCACCGGAGGAAACGACCTCCTGCTCGCGCCGGTTCCCGAGCCGAGCACCGCTCTACTGCTAGGCTGCGGTGCAATCCTCGGCCTCAGCCGTCGCCGTCGGAAGAACGCCTAACCGGGCGCGCGACCTTTTCGCTCCGGAATAAGGATCGCTCACAAAACACTCCTGCTGTTCGCAGCAGGAGTGTTTTTCTTTTGTAGCAAATGGCATACGGCGGAATCGAGCTATAGGAAGAACCCGCGATGCGCCTGCTGGAATTTCTATTCGACTTACTCGACTTTTTTCACCACTGGCGGTTCAACGTCTGTTTCTATGGCGGCATCGTTCTCGCAATTCTGATCGCCGCAAACATCCCCCAAGAGCCACTCGATGGAATTATTGGTGTGGCGATAATAGTAGGCGCATCCATTGTGGGACGGCGCTGGGAGAGTGAGTCATAGTTGTGGCCCGCGCATTTGTTGCGACGAGGAGCGCCAACCCTCTGGAGTGACGCTCTCCCCGGCGTCCTGCACATTCTCCACGCCTTCGCGCGCCCCCTCGTTGGATGCTCCTCTGATTACTGATCACTTACACACTGATTACTTTTCACCCGTTCTCCCGGAGCCCGCTCATTACCATAGGGACTCACGGGTTGACTTGTCCCCGGTCGGTCATACTTTGGCCCGGTTTTTTCATAACAGAGACAGCTGCCCATGATCCGCACGTTCCGTCGCCTCCTGATTCCGCTCGGCGCTCTAGCTCTACTGGCGTCGGCTCCCCTGCCCGTTCGTGCGCAGGAAGTCCTCGACGGCATTGCAGCTGTCGTCAACGACGAGGTCATCACCTTCTCACAGGTCCGCGAACTGGTCGGCCCGAGAGAACGCCAAATTCGGGAGACACTGCGTGGAGAGGCGATGGTAGAGAAGATCAAGGAACTCCGTCTCCAGGCAGTAAACGACCTGATCGACCGGCAACTCATCATTCAGGAGTTCAAAAAGAACAAATTCACGATCCCGGATCACGTCGTCGAAGACCGCGTGCAGGCCATCACGCGTGAAGAGTTTGGCGGCGATCGCTCGGCTTTCATCCGCACCCTCAACGCACAGGGCTACACACTGGATCGCTTCCGCCAGATCGAGCTGGAGAAAATCATTGTGCAGGCCATGCGCTCGCAACTGGTCAAGGCCAACACGATCATTCCCGACTCGAAGATCCGCGAGGCTTACCAGAAGAACATCGAGGAGTACACGAGCGAGGAGCAGATCAAACTTCGCATGCTGGTGCTCCGCGGAGGTGGCGCAGATGGAGAGAATCGCCGCACGATGCTGGAAGAGATCCGCTCAAAGATCGTTGGCGGCGCGCCGTTTGAGGATCTCGCCCGCATGTACTCCGAAGACAGCACCCAGGAACAGGGTGGCGACTGGGGCTGGATCAATCGCCGGACTCTCAATGAAAGCCTCGCCAAAATCGCCTTTTCCCTGAAACCGGGTGAAGTGAGCAAGGTGATCGCGATGAGTGACAGCTATTACCTGCTCTATTGCGAGGCCAAGAAGCCTCGCGTCACCAAACCGTTTACGGAGGTCCGCGGCGATCT
>CBINJX010000642.1:0-3960 GCA_966251085.1 uncultured Verrucomicrobiales bacterium | reverse complement strand
GTAAAAAACCGCCATTTGTCCGTCGCGGCATTGGGGCCATATTGCCGAATCAACGCGTGCTAGTCACCGGTGAACTCGTGGCAAACTCGAACTACATCGAGTTTGAGGCGGGTGACAGCGGACAGAAAATGCCAGCGACCGTGGAGGTGGTGGATTACGAGGCCAATCTAGCGCTGCTGAAGCCTGAGGACCCAACCTTCTTGAAGGAGCTTCCTCCTCTGGAACTTACGGTGGCCACGGTCGGCGACGCACTCGCGGTGTGGCAACTCGAGGCAAACGGAAACCTGCTCGTGACGAAGGGACCGATGACTTCCGTGGAGGTCACCCGCTATCCTGTCGATGACTCGAGCTTCCTCGTTTACCGGATGACCGCCTCGCTGCAGTTCCGTGATAGTTCCTTCGTTCTGCCTGTGGTGAAGGATAACAAACTGGTCGGCCTGGTCATGCGTTACGACGCACAATCCAATAATGCCGATATCATTCCGACACCCATCATTGAACATTTCCTGAGGGACGCAGCCCAGATGCCGTACGATGGTTTTCCACGTGCGGGAATGAGCTTCTCCGGAACTCGCGATCCTCAACTGCGGAGCTACGTCGGCCTGCCGGAGAACTCGGTCGGCGGTGTCTATATCACCGAGGTTTTGAACGGCAGTCCGAGTGATAAGGCGGGGCTCGAGAAGGGCGACATCCTGTTACGCGTCAACGATCAGCCAATCGATCAGGATGGCAATTACAACGACCCGGTTTATGGCAAGATCGCCGTTGGACACTTACTTTCAGTCCGCCACAATGTGGGTGAAACGGTGAAGTTCACGGTCTTCCGCAGAGGCGAGACCAAAGATCTCCCGGTGAAACTCGCGCGCCGTCCTCTCGATTCATACGTCAGTGAGCCGTACGTGATCGACAAGGCGCCGAAGTTCTACATCCTGGGCGGATTGGTCCTGCAGGAGCTCTCCCAGCAGTATCTCAAGGAATGGGGCAGCGATTGGCAGAGAAAGGCGCCGGACGAGCTGGTCTATCTCGATCGTGAACAGGAAGAACTATTCAAGGATGGTCCGCGCAAGATTGTCTTCCTCGGCCGTGTGCTCCCATCGGACTCCACTGTGGGATACGAGGGGCTGAATCACCTCATCGTAACTGAAATCAACGATGTGCCCCTGCGGAGTCTGAACGATGTGCCCGGGGCGATTGCGAAGGCGAAGGATGGAATCCACAAGATTGAGTTCTCGAGCGACCCATCGGTGATTTATCTCGATGCTCAGCAGGTGGCCACCAGCGAGGAGATCCTCGCAAAAACCTACCGCCTGCCGGCGCTCAAGCGCCTCGAGTAAGGATTTGATGGGAGCGTATTGATACGCGATGGAGGAGTGATGACTCACTCCGCTTCCGTATCCCACCCGTCCTCATCCGCATCAGCCCACTGGGGTGCGCTTTTCGATTGGGACGGCGTGATCATCGACTCACGCCGTCACCATGAAGAAAGTTGGGAGCGACTCGCACGAGAAGTAGGCAAGCCACTGCCCGACGGCCATTTTCTGAAAGGCTTTGGCCGGAAGAATGAGTTCATTGTCCCAGAAATTCTCGGATGGACCCGGGACCTCGCCGAGATTCATCAACTCTCCCTCCGGAAAGAAGCGCTGTACCGCGAGGTAGTGGCCGATTGGGGATTGGAGCCGCTGCCAGGCGTACGGACGTGGATGGAGCGTCTACGCGATGCTGGCGTCCCCTGCGCAATCGGTTCCTCGACTCATCGCGCAAATATCGACCTGTCGCTCGGGATGATCGGTCTCCGGGAGTTCTTCACCTCGATCGTCACGGCTGAGGATGTTTCACATGGAAAACCCGACCCGGAAGTTTTCCTCATCGGCGCACAGCGAGTCGGCCGACGTCCAGAGAACTGTGTGGTGTTCGAGGATGCCCACGTCGGCATCCAAGCCGCTCGCGCCGGTAGAATGCGAGTGGTAGCCGTGGCCACTACGCATCGTCTTGAAGAACTCACTGCGGCTGACCGTGCGGTAACGCAATTGGACGAACTTTGGCCGGAGAATCTGGCCAGCTGGTTCAACACTCCAGTCGCTTAAATCAGCAGGAGCCGTCAGTTTCCTGACCCGGCGGCGGCTAAGAAATGGCTATTCGCCGGGTTGCATCTTCCAGAATTAATACGCATACGTGCGTTTTCCGCGGCAACTCGTTGGTCTGCCGCGGGTTTGATGTAATGATTTGTTCCGCCCAATGAAGAAACTCGCGATATTTTTCCTGCTGGCTGCAGCCGGCTTCGGTGCGTGGAAGGTGCTGCCTGCGAAGAACGTTGCCAGTACAACCAGCGAACAATCCACGTCTGACCGATTCATCGCACGCGCGGAAAAGCGCGACATTGCATTCAGTGTGGAAGTCAGTGGGGATGTGACGCCGGAAACTCCGCTCGATGTGAAGTCGGAGGTCGGCGGTAAGCTGAAAGCTCTTCACGTCGAACCAGGCCAGAGTGTGCAAGCTGGGGACTTGTTGGCAGAAATCGATGACCGCGATCTTCTGACTGAAAAGGAGTCGGTCTTGACGGAGATCGAGGGGGCAAAGCTCGCTGTCGAACGCTCAAAGAGGAACTTTGAGCGCGGCAAGGAACTCTTCGAAGCCAAGCTCATCAGCCGCGAGGTGTTCGACAATCTCTCCTCGGAATACGCAATCGCCGAAAACGGGGTGGTGCGCGCGGAACGCCGCTTGCAGTTGGTGGAAGACAAGCTCCGCCGAACCAAAGTGATCGCCCCCTCCGCGGGAACCGTTCTGACTGTCCCTGTAGTGGAAGGGCAGGTCGTGATTGCTGCCGCGAGCGTAAACAACGGCACGACGCTAATGACGATTGCGAACCTCTCGAAGCTCCTCGTTGAAACACACGTCAATCAAGTCGATGTCTCGAAATTGCAGCTCAACCAGAAGGTGAAGCTCCGCGCGGAGTCCCTTCGCGACCTCGAAATGGAGGCAACGATTTCCTTTATTGCTCCGGTTGCTACCCCCAAAAACAATGTAAAGGGCTTCCAGGTGCAGGCGCTCATCGATAATCCGAATCCACGGTTGCGCCCAGGAATGACGGTTAATCTGACCATTCCAATCGCCAGCGCTTCCGATGCCCTGAGTGTACCTGTTGCGGCTGTATTCAAGGGTGAAAATAACGCACGTGTGATCTATGTCCGGAACGGTGAGGCGACGGAAAAACGGGAGGTTAAAGTGGGGGTGAGCAATATCGAGCACGCCCAGATTCTCCAAGGTGTGAGCGAAGGAGAGGAAATCCTGCTCATCGAGCCGGAACGCGCTCCTGCAAAACAGCAATCCTGAGCTAATCTACCGTCGCGCAGCTCCACGGAACCGCCTCATGCCTCTCATCGAACTCACGAACGTCACCAAACGCTATAAAGTAGGCGAACAGGAGATCCTGGCGCTGAACGGGATTGACCTGACAATTGGTCAGGGTGAGTTCGCTGCAATCATCGGCCCGAGTGGCAGTGGAAAATCGACGCTGATGCATTTGCTGGGCTGCCTCGACACGCCGTCTTCGGGAAAGATGATCATTGATGGGATCGATCTCTCGAAGGCGAGCGAGAATCGTTTGGCAGAAATGCGCAATCAAAAGATCGGCTTCGTTTTCCAGGCCTTCAATCTGCTCGCGAAGATGAATGTGCTGCAGAACGTGGAATTGCCGATGATCTACGCGGGAGTCTCCTCCAAGGAGCGTCGTCAGCGTGCAATGGAAGCAATCGAGCGCGTGCAATTATCGCACCGCGTTCATAACACTCCGCTCCAACTCTCCGGTGGACAGATGCAACGCGTCGCGATCGCTCGCGCTCTGGTGAACAACCCGCGCATTATCTTCGCCGACGAACCGACAGGAAACCTCGACTCCCAGACCGGCGCGACGATTCTCGAACTCTTCCGCGAACTAAGCCAGCAGGGCCGAACCATCGTGCT
>CBINJX010000641.1:0-3964 GCA_966251085.1 uncultured Verrucomicrobiales bacterium | reverse complement strand
GGTCGGCCTGATGGCAGGAGGCGCAGGTGGCCGCATAGGTGGCTTTGCCTGCTTCGACCATCTTGGCGTCGCGGCTGTAGGTCCACAGCATCTCGTCGTTGATCACCCCGGCCGCCTTGGCAGCGATCATGGTGTTCTCTTTCATCTGTTTCTCGAGCACGTAGCCCGGATCCTCACCCATCTGCCAGGCGTGATAGAACGCCCAGTAACCGAGTGAAAACGCAATGGCGCTGTAGAGGGTGAACAGCCACCAGTTGGGCATGCGTTTGTCGTATTCCTGAATGCCGTCGAATACGTGAGGACGGACCGGATCTTCGTGATCGGGTTTATTGGCGATGTGGCTCATGGTCGTCTGCGAGTGGGAGGTTTTCCATGTGCTCACGGCGCGTGCGCGGCATGCGCCAGATGCGCAGGAGATTGATGAGGAAGACGGAGAAGAAGATGGTGAAGCTGATGATCGCCAGCGTGTTCTGCCAGTCGTCCACTGAGAGGCGCTTGAACATAGTTGTTAGTTGAGAGTTGGTAGTTGAGAGCCGGGGTTTGGTTGGGAGCGCGCATTCGTAGAGGAGTCCGTCTCGGTTTTTTAGTTAAGCGGTGTTCCTGACGTTTACGCGGCTCTCAACTCTCAACCCTCAACTCTCAACTGGTTAGGCGGTCAGTGGGCAGCGGCGGTGGCCGGGGTTGCGGCTGGCTTGCCCGTCATCATTTGCTCGCTCTTGCCGAGCTTCTGCAGGTAGGCGATCAGGGCGACAATCTCGCGGTCGGGCGGGACCTCCGCACCGGCGGTCTTGAGGTCATCCACGATCATCTGAGCCTGGCGGGAAGCCGACTCGAAGATCTGCTCCTTGGTTGTCTCCTTGAAGGGCACCCCGAGCTTGCGCTGCACCGCGATCTTGCGCTGGAGCGCTGCGACATCGGTGGAGTCCTCGTACAGCCACGGGTAGTTCGGCATCGTGGAACCCGGGGAGATCTGGCGCGGGTTCAGCATGTGATGGTAGTGCCAGATGTTCGGGTATTTCCCGCCCTGGCGGGCGAGATCCGGGCCGGTTCGCTTGGAGCCCCATTGATACGGATGATCGTAGATCGATTCACCGATCTTGGAGTAGTCACCGTAGCGAAGCACATCGCCTACCAGCGTCCGCACCATCTGCGAGTGGCAGTTGTAGCAGCCTTCGCGGACATAGATGTCGCGACCGGCCAGTTCGAGCGGGGTGTACGGCACCTGGCGGAGACCTTCAATGTTCTCAGCCTTATTGATGACCACCGTGGGAACGATCTGCACTACACCGCCGATGAACACCGCCACGGCGGTCAATACGGTAAACGGGAGTGAATTCGCCAGGAGTTCATCGTACCAGGCACTCCAGGAACTCTTCGTGAACTCCACATGGAGCAGCGCGGCGACGACTGTAGCGATCATGCCCCAGAGCCCGATCGCACCCACGAGACCGTGGAAGGCGCCCCACAGCACACCACAGACGATGAGCAGCAGGGAGTACATCACCGGCGCGCTGAAGACACCACGGGAGAAGGGCATCGCGGCCGGAGTCGGTTCGACATAAACCTCTACCGAACCGTCCACCGCTTCCGCACCGCGAATGGTTTTCCAGATGTTGTATCCGCAGATGATGAACCCGATCAGGTACATCGTGCCGCCGAGAGCGCGGAGATGGAGCAGGAACTTGGTCGAGGTGACCGCGTCGATGAAGTTCGGGTAAGCGAGCACTGTGCCGGCTTCCTTCGTCGCACCGAGCATGACGCCCTGGGTAATACCAGAGACCCACATCGCCGCGACGTAGAGCAGGATGCCTACCGTGCCGAGCCAGAAGTGCATATTGGCCAGCGAGGTCGAGTAGAGCTTCTCACGGCGCCACAGGCGCGGAGCGAGCCAGTAGAACATGCCGGCAGCCATGAAACCGTTCCAGCCAAGAGCGCCGCTATGCACGTGGCCGATCGTCCAGTCGGTATAGTGCGACAGAGCGTTCACCGACTTGATCGAGAGCAGCGGCCCTTCAAAGGTCGCCATGCCGTAGAAGGTGATACCGGCCGCGAAAAATTTCAGCACCGGGTCAGTGCGCAGCTTGTGCCATGCACCACGCAGGGTGAGCAGACCATTCAACATGCCGCCCCAGCTCGGAGCCCAGAGCATGAGCGAAAAGAGCATGCCGAGGGACTGCAGCCAGACAGGCAGGGAGGTATTCAGGAGGTGGTGCGGACCGGCCCAGATATAGATGAAGACCAGCGACCAGAAGTGCACGATCGAGAGCCGGTAGGAGTACACCGGACGCTCCGCAGCCTTCGGCACGAAGTAGTACATGATGCCGAGGATCGGAGTCGTGAGGAAGAACGCGACAGCGTTATGACCGTACCACCACTGCACCAGCGCATCCTGCACACCGCCGAAGATCGGATAGGAGTGCGTCCAGCTTGTCGGGATCGAGAGATGGTTGACGATGTAGAGCAGCGCCACCGTGATAATCGTGGCGATGTAGAACCAGATCGCGACGTAGAGTGTCGGCTCATTCCGACGCTTCAGCGTCCAGAAGAAATTCACTGCAAACACCACCCAGATCAGGGCCACCGCGATATTGATCGGCCAGATCAGCTCCGCGTATTCCTTACCGCGGGTAAGACCGAGAGGGAGAGTGATCGCCGCGGCGACGATGATGAGCTGCCAGCCCCAGAAATGAATCTGAGACAACAGCTTCGAAGCCGTTCGGGCCTTCACAAGGCGTTGGGTGGAGTAGTAGATGCCCGCAAACATCATGTTGCCCACAAACGCGAAAATCACCGCGTTGGTGTGCAGCGGGCGGAGGCGGCCAAAGGTCAGCCACGATGTATCCATGTTCGCCTGCCAGACTCCGAGCTGGAGCGCGATCACCACACCGGCGAGCATGCCGATGATTCCCCAGAACAGACTCGCCAGCATAAACTGGCGCACCGTCTGGTCCTCGTATTCAATCCGGGTTTTCGTCCCGGATATTGCAGGAGCAGTTGTCATTTAGTGTGCACGTTGAGAAGGGGCCGAGCGCTTCGCCGGGCTCGGCGTTTCGTCGTTCAGGGGGAGCAAAGCGTCGCGTTCACTGAAGGATTCCTGGGAGGTCGCGGTCACCAGCCAGAGGAGGACGAACAACGTCACTAGGACGAAGCCGACGAAAACAGTGAGTGCGATGACGTTCATAAAGTGGTGCTTGGGTGCGGGTGGGTGGTGTAGGTGGAAGCCGCCTCTCGAGAGCCGGAGCCGGAGCTTTGGGTGCCAGTTGGCTCGGAGTGATTCCTGCCCCCGCAGCGGCATTTGCCACAGCGAGCGCAGTCATCACCGTCGTTTTGGGAGGTCTTGGGCGCTTCCATTTTGCACCTCCAGTGTGCCCGTCATTCCGATCCCGCGCTCACCGCATCTTGCGCAAGAATGGTCATCTCTTGCTCCACGGTTGGTCGTCGGAAGTCAGGGTGCAGGGAATAAGAAGTGGGAACTCCATGCCGAGGTGGAACCTTTTGGAGTGCGGTGGCAAACGACAGCGAGACACCGTCCCGCAGGCGCGGGAGGGCGAAGGCGGTGAGGAGCGGGAGGTAAATATCCGAACCCGAATAATGAACCGCAGCTCTCGGAACTCGCACGCAGCGAAACCAAAGGCAGCCCGCGGTTTTCCAGCGTCCCGTCGTACGAGCCCTCATATGCACCTCATCTCCCACATCTCCTCGGCGGTGGTTCCTTCCTAACCCGATGAGGAATCACAGAGCCGCGAGCTTTTCGTGCCCAGCCACGTGCTTTCCCCGCCAAGCACTGAGCTTGAGAGATCAAGCTCGGAGCTTCATGTACCAAGCTCCGAGCTTCATCAACCCAGCCCCGGGCTCTGCGCGTCAAGCCCTGGGCTTCAGGTCTCGAGCTTCAGGCTCAGTTTATACAGCTCGAAGCTTCAGATGCCTAGCCCTTAGCTTGGCGCAGGAAGCTGTGGGCTCCCTC
>CBINJX010000640.1:0-3972 GCA_966251085.1 uncultured Verrucomicrobiales bacterium | reverse complement strand
CATGTCGAGAATCGGCTGCGGGTATACACCGAAAAGGAAGATCGCGACGGTCAGAACTCCAATCGTCAGTTTGGTCAGCGGACGCAGCGTGATCCGGGTATCATCGTTCGGCTCCTGCCAGTACATTGCACTTACAACACGCAGGTAATAGTAGAAACCGGCAGCGACCGTGATCACGCCAAGCGTGACAAGGATGAATCGGTGTTGTTGCACAGCGGCAACAAACACGAGGAACTTGCCAATAAACCCAGCGGTGAACGGTACACCTGCGAGCGAGAGCATTGCCGCAAGCATACCAAACGCCAGGAACGGCGAGCGCTTTGCGAGACCGTTGAAGTGGACGATGTCGTCACCACGAGAATGGTTCGCAACCACGATCATGATGATGAACGCAAGCAGAGTCATGAGCAGGTAGCCCATGAGGTAGAATGCAACCGCTACACCGGAAGCGCCGAAGGTTGTTTCTGCAGTGCCAACGCTAGCGACCGCGATCAGCAGATAACCTGCATGGCCGATGCTCGAGTAGGCGAGCAGACGTTTGAGGTTGTCCTGCGGCATCGCGGCGAGATTGCCGTAGAGGAGACTGAGGCCGGCAAGGATTGCGACGACGGTTAGCACCTTCGCGGCGATCAGCGGCGCGCCGCTGAAGAGTTCGATGACGCGGATGAGAACGATGAAACCGGCTGCCTTCGAGCCGACTGAAAGGAATGCAGCAACCGGAGTCGGTGCACCCTGGTAAACGTCCGGCACCCAGATCTGGAAGGGAGCCGCTGCAACCTTAAAGCCGAGGCCTACAAGCACCAGCATGGCACCGAAGAGAAGGGCTGTGTCAGAGCCTTGGAGCTGGGCAATCTTGGTCTGAACCAGAACCAGATTGGTCTCTCCGGTCAGACCGAAGATCCAAGTGATTCCATATACAAGGAAGCCTGTGCTCAGAGCGCCGAGGATCAGGTACTTCACGCCAGCTTCGAGCGAAGCCGTGTGCCGGCGCATGTAGGCGACGAGCACATAAAACGAGATCGTTACGAGTTCCAGCGAGACAAAGATCAGCAGGAAGTCCACTGCCGACGCCATGAACATCAGTCCGGCGCAGGTGAAGACCGGGAGACTGTAGAATTCACCAAGCCCCGCCCCTGGCCGCGAACCGGGAATGAAACGGGAGAGAACGCCACGGTATTCCAGCGACATCACCAAGACAACGACGGTCGTCAGGAGCGCGATGCGTTTGAAGAACATCGCAATGGCGTCTGCGGAGTAAAAGGTCCAGAACCCGGCCAGCGGCATCGGAGTCGGATTGCCGGTCGTGAAGAACGAGAAGGCAAATACCCAGAGGAGCACGAAGATCGCCGTCTTCGCTAGGCCGCTCTTGCTCTCGGATTTCGAGAAGGACTCAGCCAGGAGCAGGAACAGGCCGAGAACGAGAACGATGATCTCGAGTGTGATGGGCGGAATCGGAGTCATGGACTAGCGAAGAAGGGCCTCAATCGTTGGCCGGATGAAGCTGAGGAAGTAGTTGGGAGCGAACCCCGCGATGAGCAGGACTGCGATGAGGAGGATCACGGGCCAGCGGGCAACACGGGTTGGATTAACCCAGTCAACAACCGCCTTGGAGGGCTCTCCAAAGAAGACTGCGCGATACGCTCGGAGCATGTAAACGGCGGAGATCACTACGCCCCAGAGAGCGCAGATAGTGGCGATCTGCATTGCGGAGAACTGCAGGCTAGCAGGTCCCTGTTTGAAGGCGCCGAAGAAAACCATCACTTCGCTCGCGAAGTTACCAAAACCGGGCAGACCGATCGATGCGAAGGCAGCCATGCCAAAGGCAACGCTCAGGGACGGCAGCGGCTTCGCGAGACCGCCGAGGCTATCGAAGGAAAGCGACAACTGACGCTCGCGGATCATTCCCGTGACTGCGAAGAGCGCGGCGATCGAGAGACCGTGGGCAAACATCAGGAGGGCAGCGCCACTGAGGCCGATGACGTTCATCGCAGCCAGGCCGAGGAAGATGTACCCCATGTGCATCACGCTGGAGTAACCAAGCATCAGGTCCAACTTACGCTGGGCAATCGTCACAAGGCCCACATAGAGGATGTTGCCAACGAGGAGAATCAACAGGATGTCGACCGGACTCCAGTCGCCGAGGATTGGCTGACGTGCGCCCTGAGGGAGGAGCGGCACTGCGAGGCGAATCAAACCGTACAGACCGAACTTCTTGAGAACACCCGCGTGAAGCATTGCAGCCGGAGTCGGAGCAGATGCGTAAGCGGTGGGTGCCCAAGAGTGGAACGGGAAGAGCGAGATCAGGATACCGAACCCAATCAGCAGAAGGATAAACGGACGGACCTGCGCGGCAGCGGGGATCGCCTGAGACCCGAGCGCCTGCAGCTTCACCATGTCAAAGGTCCGCACTTCCGCAGGCAGCGCGTAGAGCAGGTCGATCAAACCGATCAGGAGAATGAAGGATCCGAGCGCGAGATAGATCGTAATCTTCCAGGCAGCAGCCTGACGCTCTCCTGTTCCCCAGAGACCAATCAGAAGGAAGGTCGGGATCAGCGCCAATTCGTGGAAGGCGTAGAAGAAGAAGAGATCCTGCGAAGCGAATGCACCTGCGCATCCAGCGCTGATGAACAGAACGCAGGAGTAGAAGATGTTCTCCCGGCGGGCAACGAACGGCGTCACCCACACTGCAGCGGCAGTTACGAGACCGGTGAGTAACAGCATCACCAGGCTCAGTCCGTCAGCCGCGAGGTAATAGCTGAGGTCCCACTCCGGAGCGATCATTGACCGCTGGACGAACTGGAAACCGCCTTTCACGCGGTCGTACGAGAGGAGTGCAAATACCGAGAGGATGAACTGCGCGATGGCAGCGACCAGAGCCGATTTTCGCGCGGGCGACCCGAGCAGAATAGCGATCGCAGCAACGATCGGGACTAGGATGAGCAGATTAAGCACAGGCGTCAGCGATAGTTGGGTGAAGGGAGATCACAGGAGCCTTAGAAGAAGACCATGAAGAAGATGAGCGCCACAACGCCCAGGCCGAAGATGAAGGCGTAACCCTGAAGGTTTCCGAACTGGAGGAACCGCATTCCAAATCCGCTCACCCACGCGAGTCCGCTCGTTCCGCGAACGAAAACACCGTCGAGGATCCACTTGTCGAACCAAGCACTCACACGAGCGAGCAGATCCTGGGTTCCGGCGATAAATGCGCCGTAGACTTCGTCGATGTAGAAGCGGTTTTTGAAGAGCGGGATCAGCACCGGGTCCTTCGAGCGGTTTGAGTAGAGCGCCCATCCGGCACCGGTTCCGACGAGAAACGCCAGAGTGGCGAGGATCGTTACGATACCGAACAGACCCGCACCCTGCATATTCTCATGCAGTCCATGGGTGAAGTGGTGATCACCGAAAATCCAGTCGGCAAAGAATCCATACCCAGCGACAACGGAGAGTACCGCGAGCACGATCAGCGGGAATGTCATCGCTGCAGGTCCGTCATGACCATGCTCGGCCTCTTGCGTCCGGCTCTTGCCAAAAAAGGCAACCACAACCAGACGAGTCATATAGAAGGCCGTGAGGAATGCGGTAAAGAGACCAAGCCAGAAGATGAGTTGGTTCTTGTTCCAGGCAGCAAGAAGGATCGCATCCTTGGAGAAGAAGCCGGCCAGGAACGGGCAGCCGGTCAAAGCGAGTGTCGCAATTGCGAAAGTCAGGAATGTCTTTGGCATCCGGGAGCGAAGGCCGCCCATGCGCCAGATATCCTGCTCGTGATGCAGAGCGTGAATCACCGCACCCGCGCCGAGGAACAAGCAGGCTTTGAAGAAGGCATGTGTGAAGAGGTGGAACATCGCCGCGTTTGGTGCGACGACACCAACAGCCATCACCATGTAGCCGAGCTGCGAGAGCGTCGAGTAAGCGAGGATGCGCTTAATATCGTTCTGCTGCGTCGCCATCAGGGCGGCGAGTACTGCAGTGAGA
>CBINJX010000639.1:0-3973 GCA_966251085.1 uncultured Verrucomicrobiales bacterium | reverse complement strand
GAACTCGTGGTTTTTCCAGATCGACTGGCTGCAAGATACCGGGGCGCAGAGGATGCTGTCGAAGGCAAAAGGCACTCGGTCTGCCCGCACCTCCAGTTGGAGCGCTTTCAGCGCACAGGGCGGCAGGAGTGCCGCCGGATTCCTGAGTTCCGCGAGGGACCTCCCGATTGTGGAAAAGCTGAGTCCTGTTCCGGCAGACGAACCTGAGCAGCCTTGATATTCGACGAACTGCCCGAATTCCTTTGTGCCCCATCTCACTCGGCGTACTCTCACCAAGCGATGAGACGCAAAGAGCAGTCAATTGCAGTTCGTCTTATTTATCTCGGGATGCTGGTCTTCGTAGTCTTGGGATGCATCACGTTTCTGGCAAACGACCAGACTGGGAGCCCCCTCTCAACGCCCGAAACCTCTCAGACACCCCGTCGAGAGGAAAGCCGCTACACACTCGGACTAAGTCCCGGGAATTCGGAATCGCTTCGTCTGGATCACAGTTTTGCTCCCTTGGAGATTCCGGTGCCGATCGACATGCGCAAATCTTATGCACGGGAGAAGAGACTTCCTGTATTGGATAGCGAATCGCTGGATCTCGATAGTTCCCTTATTGAACTATTGGAGCTGACGCCCACGCAGGTGGCGGCCATCAATGACAGCTTGCGAAGCTTCATGCAGAGCTTGCGCACTCATGAATTGAGTCACGCCTTTGTGAGCGTGGATCCGAGCGGTAATGAGGAGATTATTGTCTCAGCGTTCGACAGGGGGCCGCTCATCAAGCAGCTCCAGGCCGAGATTTCCGCGAAAGGCATTCCGGATATTGCCGATTTCTTGGTCGGCCAACTTCCATTCGACTCAACCTTGGCCGTGGCTGATGCAGAGATGCGCGTTGCGATGGAAACTGGGGAGGATGGTGCTGAGAGAGTGTCTTTCACTCGGAGGCTCCGAAGATCCGATGCGATGGATGATACAACTCCTATCGTCAGCCGAGGCGGAATCTTCGGCAATGTAAGCGTGCGATTCTCGCCGACCGACCTGGTCACATCCCAGGGACTTCTTGAAAAGGGGATCAGCCCCCGTCTCAGGCACCTTTTCACAGCCGCTCCTTCTCTACCGAGGAGTGCCGCGCTTCCCTGAGGTCATCACATCCTTGCGGTCTTCTGGCCCCCAAATGCTTCCGCGCCACGCCGAAGCAGGTCGCAACGCAGCCGGCCCACTTCATTTCCCTCGACTCCCCCCGCCCTGACCGGCTGCAATACGGTTTTTTCCTCCTCCCGCTATGGCTGCCGGTGATTTCCTCCTGATCGACAATTCCAACTCCTTCACCAAACTCGCCCTTGCCAGCCGGACTGAGCTCCTGGGGGCTCCGAAGCGTCTTTCCACTCGCGAACTCACCGCTGAGGCGCTGAAGCAGGCGCTGAAAGGATGGGAATGGGAGCGAGTCGTCCTTTCCTCGGTGGTACCGGCTAAGGGTGAACTCATCAGCGACACTCTCGCACCGGCGAAAATCCTGAGCGTCGGTCCGAAGGTGAAACTCGGCGTTGGAATCGATTACCCGAAGCCGCAGACCATCGGCGCTGACCGCCTGGCAAATGCTGCCGCAGCAGCCGCGCTCTACTCGGCGCCTGTCGTGGTCGTGGATTTCGGGACGGCGGTCTCCTTCGATATCGTCTCGAAAGAGCAGGCGTACGTCGGCGGGGTGATCGCCCCCGGGCTGGAGGCGATGACGGATTACCTGCATCAGCGCACCGCTCTTCTGCCGAAGATCACCCTGCTGGAGCCGCCGTCTGCGATCGGTAAATCGACCAAACACGCGATGCTCGCCGGTGCGGTGCACGGCTACCGTGGACTGGTCCGCAATATCCTCGCCGAGATCGCCAAGGAACTCGGGGTAAAGAAGCTGAAAGTGGTCGCAACCGGCGGCTATGCGGAACTCATCGCCGCCGGGCTACCGGAGATCTCGGAGGTAAAGCCGGAGCTGACCCTCGAAGGATTGCGCCGCATCGCATTGCTCAATTTCGAAAAGTGACAAGTGACGGGGCGACGCCAACCCGCTAGCGTCCCCCGCCTTTCCCTGATCTCCAACGTTTTAAACCTTCGTCATTCCCCATGGTTCAAGCGATCGGCATCGATTTCGGCGGCACCACTATCAAGAGCGGACTCGTAAAAAACGGGCAGATCGTACAGCGCGGGCGGATCATCGATACACAGACCTGCCCCAATCCGGAGGCGATCCTCGACGCGCTGGTGGAGGTGGTCCGGGAGCTGCACGGAGGCGAACCCGAAGTAGGACATGTCGGTATCGGACTTCCTGGCATCATCGACAGCATCGGTGGGATTGTCCATGAGCTGACCAATGTACCTGGCTGGCATAACGTGCCACTACGTGATCTGCTGCAGGAGCGCAGCGGCTTGCGGGTGACGATCGAGAACGATGCGAACGCGATGGCCTACGGGGAATGGCGTTATGGCGCAGCCCGGGACGGGCAGCATGTGGTCTGCGTTACGCTGGGCACGGGGGTCGGCGGAGCCCTGATCCTCGATGGCAGACTCTATCGAGGTGCGAGGCTCGGTGCCGGGGAAATCGGGCACATGAGCATCGACTACAAGGGGATCGTGGGGCCATACGGGAATTTCGGTGGCCTTGAGGAATACGTCGGCAACCAGCAGATCGCAGAGCGTGCTGCTCAGCGCTATCAGGCAGCCGGCCAGGCGAAGAGTGCTCAGGAGTGCACCCCTGTCGATCTTGCCAAGGCTGCAATCGCCGGTGATCCAGTCGCTCAGGGGATCTGGACGGATGTCGGCACGGAGATCGGCGCGGCACTCGCCAGCGTGATCTGGATTCTGAACCCCGATACGATCGTGATCGGTGGCGGTATAGCCCGGGCTGGTGACTTAATCTTCAGCCCGATCGAGCAGGCGGTGAAGCAGCGGACCATCCGCTACTTCAATGAGAAGCTGCGTATCGTCCCCGCCCAGTTGGGGAATGATGCGGGGATTATCGGGTGCGCGACTTTGGCGCTGGATGAAGCGGAATGACGAAGTTCGAATGACGAAATCCGAAGGAAGTCCGAAAGCCCAATGACGAAGGGCGCATTCGTCATTCGTCATTCGTCATTCCCCACTCCCTTCGGAGATTTTTTTTGAACAGCGCAAAACTTTTTTGAACAGCCTCCCACCCCGCCGGTCAAAGCTATCGGTTCTGGGTGATTCCGGGCCGTGTACGCAGGTGGGTTGGTTTGGTGAAAATTCTCATTCCTTTGCGTGCGCGGCCCGGAAATTTTTTTGGTGACGAGTTCCCGTTGAAGAGTGACGAGTGGTGTTGTGACTGAGCCCTACATTTCCAGCCAGCCATCCCCTAACCCGGCATTTGATCCAATTGCGATCGCCCTCGCTGAGGATATCGGCCCGGGGGATCTGACCTGCCGGTATTTCGTGGATGAGACCCGTCAAGGAAAGGCACGCATTTTTGCCAAGCAAGAGGCAGTCGTGGCGGGCTCACTCGTCTCCATGGAGGCGTTTCGCCGGGTGGATCCGCATCTGGTGATTCAGCTCATTCGGAAGGATGGCGACCGGGTTCAGCCGGGTGACACGGTGCTGGAGGTACGCGGTCCTGCCCGCTCGATTTTCACCGGGGAACGTGTGGCCCTGAATTTTCTCCAGCGTCTTTCCGGGGTGGCGACTCTCACCCGGCGTTTCGTGGATGCGGTGGCCGGACATCCCGCCCGCATTCTGGACACCCGCAAGACCACGCCCGGGCTCCGTGCCCTGGAGAAGGCGGCGGTGGTCGCGGGAGGCGGCGTAAATCATCGCTTTGGCCTCTATGACATGGTGATGGTGAAGGACAATCACCTCGCCGCCGATGCGAGCCTGGAGCATTTGCAGGAGAGCATCCGCCGTTTCCGTCGCGATTACCCCAAGCTCCGTGTGGAACTGGAAGCGGATACGCTGGAGCAGGTGCGCGGATTCCTTGGTATGGAAG
>CBINJX010000638.1:0-3975 GCA_966251085.1 uncultured Verrucomicrobiales bacterium | reverse complement strand
CGTGATCGGGAGCACCGGATACACCACATACGAGAACTACGACGATCTGAACCTCGACTACACAACCGTCCGGGACGCGATGGCTGCACGCTCGGATCAGCCGGGGCTCGAGATTCTCGAGTATCTGCCGACCTCGGAAGAGATCACGGCCATCGTGCCTACAGGAGCGGTCCTCGACCACACAACACTCGGTGTCCTGCGGGCAAATCAACGCGCGCTCGGCCTGCTCGATCCGCTGGACATCCGGCCCGATGCCGTGATCGTGTTCAACTCCGCGTATACTTTCGATTTCAATCGCTTTGACGCGGATGGTGTGGCTTCAGGGAAAACGGATTTCCAGACAGCTGCAGCGCACGAGATCGGACACGCCTTGGGATTTCTCTCGGATGTGGATGACTTCGACGTGATCGACAATCTCGATTCGGACAATCTCACCACGCTTGATCTCTTCCGTTTTTCTCTGGATCAACGCCCTACCACTTTCCTCGAATTCCAGAACCTTCCGCGGGTTCTTTCGCCCGGCGTTCCCAGCGTCTTCTCGGATGTAACGAACTCCTATGCGATGTCCACTGGAGCGAATAAAGGAGATGGGAATCAGGCAAGCCACTGGCAGGACGATTTCCTGGTCGATGATGGGAATATCACCATCGGCCCGCTCATCGGTATCATGGATCCAACTCTGCCATCAGGAATGGTGGAGCCCGTCAGCGCATCGGATATCCGGGCGATCAGTTTGATAGGCTACGATATCGTACCGGAACCGTCGGCTGCTCTGTTATTGGGAGTGGCGGCGGTGGCCCTTGTTGGGAGTTCACGGCGACGGGTGAGGTGATGTCAGCGCTCTTGGTGCTCACATCAGCGGTCATCGCGAGTGTTGATCCATTGGCGAGATCAGCATAGCAGTCCGACATGACGAGTTCCCTCCGAAGATCATTCCAAGTTTTCGTTTCTGTTCTTACTCTCACTTGCGCCTTTGATGCTTGCGCTGCCGAACCGCCCGCGGAGTTCCCCGGATCAGAAGGCGACGGTGAATTCACCGTTGGGCCGGAATACAAGACGGACAAGGACCTCACGGACCAGGGCAACCCGAAGGGGAAGTACTTCGAGTTCTCGATGAAGCTGGCGGACAGCAAAATCTTCCGCGGCGACGACTCGACTCTGAAACCTGAGAGGAAACCGGTGCGAACCGAACGGAAGATTTTCGTCTATGTGCCCGCAGCCTATAAAGACGGCACGCCTGCACCGGTTCTCGTCATTCATGACGGTCCGGGACAGATGAAACAGGTGCGTAATGCGCTCGATAATCTCACAATCTCACGGGATGCGAAACGGAAGCTGCCGCCCTTCATCGCCATCGCTGTGGAAAACGGAGGTAACGACGGGAAGAACAGTCAGCGTGGTCTGGAATACGATACGATGTCCGATCGTATGGCCCGGTTCATCAATGATGAAGTTTTCCCCGCTGTGCTGGCCAACGCGGAAATCAAAGCGGCCTATCCAAAGCTCGCCATCACTAATAATCCATGGGGTCGTGCAGTGATGGGATGCAGTTCCGGCGGCGCTGCCGCGATGAGCATGGGGTGGTTTCGGCCGGATCTATTCCGGCGGGTCGTCGCCTACTCCGGAACATTCGTGGATCAACAGGACGACGACGCCCCGGAGGAAGCGCAGTACCCTCTTGGCGCCTGGGAATATCATTCCGGCATGAAGCTCATCGAGAAGGCCGAGCGGAAACCGCTGCGCATTTTCACTCACGTGTCGGAGAACGATCTGCGATCCAAAGATCCCGAGGAGACCTATCACAATTGGGTGATGGCGGGTAAGCGCACCGCCGCCGCTCTGAAGGCGAAGGGGTACCATCAGCGTTTCGTGTTCAGCAAGGCCTCCGGGCATTGTGATGGAAAGGTCTTCAATCACACGCTGGCCGATACGCTCGTGTGGCTCTGGCGCGGGTATCGCGCGGAGTAGAGCGCGTTTCTCTTTTAATCCATCTGTGTAGAGGCGGCACTCTGCGGAGTTCAACGACGCAGGTGCCGCCTCTATCTTTGTGGCGGAGCGTCAGGTGGTCGGGTGGCGCGGAGCCTTGGCGCATGGAGAAACCCCACAGCGGGCGCTCCGTATGAGGCGTCCGCGGGTTCCATGTCGTCGTTTCACCGGTGCAAGAGCACGCCCCTGGATCTCTTCTGGAGCCCCGGAAACCACCGGTAGAGCGCGCGCGACAATTAGTCGTACATCTTTACCAACCCGTTGCTCCGCACCGGCAACTGACTGCAAAGCCGAGGCAACTGGTTGGTGGGTAGTGGCAACTGGTTGGCCGCAACCTGCAACCAGTTGCCAGCAACCGACCACCGGTTGTGCGACGCCGACGACCACTGGTGCGGCGGAAACCACCGGTAGCTGCCGGAAATCTACGACTAGCCGTCATCCGGCGACCTTTTGGCGGAGCGCTGTGGCTGTTTATCCGAAAGGCCCTCCGGTTTGGTCGCTGTGAACCACGGGTGGACGCGAAAGCCCCATCCATACCAGATGCGAGCGACTGAAGCTGGCAATGGGCTCAGTTCCTTCCCCCAATCAAACCAAGCTTTTCTGCGCAGGGCCATCACAAGCCCGACAGACCGTCTGTTCCTTGTATCAACCTCTTTGCGCAAACGCGCCACCGCGTAACTTCAGTCAATTACTAGCGGCGATCAAACAACCCGCCTCCACTCTCCATCTCCAGCAGCCAACGTTTTCGCTCCAGCCCGCCTCCATAACCGGTCAGTGTCCCATTCGCACCGATCACCCGGTGACATGGAACGATGATCGAGATGGGGTTGCGACCGTTTGCAAGGCCGACCGCGCGTACGGCATTGGGGTTGCCTATGCGCGCTGCCAATTCGCCATAGGAAATAGTGACACCGTATGGAATCTTCTCCAGCTCACTCCAGACGAGGCGTTGGAAAGGCGTGCCGCCGAGAGCATCACGATCAATGCTCAGCTCGAACGTTGTGCGGCGGCCTGCGAAGTAGTCGTTGAGCTGCATTCGAGCGTCCTCGAAAAGGGAGTCGTCACGCAGTTCACCACTCTGCCCCTTTTCCTCCGGGCCGTGGCGATGATTCTCCATATAGACGCCGGTTAAGCCGCGCCCGGTGCCGCGCAGGCGCAGGATGCCCAGCGGCGATTCCATTTCGGAGAAGCGGATTGTGTTCATATCATTTGAGGGGCGTAGCGTCGTGAAGCGTCTGCCAGAGATGGAGCGTGGCATAAGCCCGCCACGGACGCCATGTTTCGGCGCGAGCGACGACCTGCTTTTCATTCGGCAATGGCTCACCCGCCGGCACCATTGCTTTTCTGACACCAAGATCCGCGGCGGGAAATGCATCGGGAAAGCGGAGGGCACGCATCGCAATGTATTGGGCAGTCCATTCGCCGATTCCACGGATCTTGCGCAATGCGGCGACCACTTCCGCGATCGAGGCCGCGGGACCAAACGTCAACTCACCCCGCTCTGCTGTGAGAGCGAGTTCGCGCAAAGTTGCTGCTCGCGCTTTCGGCAGGCCGATTATTGCGATCTCCTCCGGCTCTACGCTTGAGAGACTTCGCGCAGTCGGCGCCAATCGATGCAGATAAGCAAACGGAGTTTCGATCGGTTGACCGAACTTTGCAGCCAGCCGCGCAGCCAGGGTCGAAGCACCTGCCACGCTGATCTGCTGTCCGAGCACGGCACGTACAGCGAGCTCGAATGTGTTCCATGTCCCCGGAACACGCAGACCGGGGTGTCGCTCGACGCTGGCGGCCAGCAGAGGATCCGCACGTAAGTGTGCGTCGATGTGCGCAGGGTTCGCATCGAGATCGAATTGCGCCCGCAACCGCGCGAGGATCGGCCACGAAACTTCGGCAAGCGTAGCGGGCAACATCACCTCCAACCAGTCGCCCGATCTCGAGGACTCCACCTGCAGCCAACCCGTCTTCCCTTGGAAAGCCACCGTACGCGCA
>CBINJX010000637.1:0-3977 GCA_966251085.1 uncultured Verrucomicrobiales bacterium | reverse complement strand
TCGGCATTCGCCGCAAAGGGTTTGCGGGATTCTGCAAGGGGGGGGCACTGAGATGGCTGCCTGGATGCCTGAAGAAAGTAATCAGTGAGTCAGTAATCAGTAATCAGTAAAGGATCTCTCCATAAGAGATGCCCCACTCGGCACTTTCACTCGGCACTTGGCACTCCCACACAGGTCGCGACGACAAGGGAAGGTGAGAAACGTTTGTTTGCTCTACCACTGAGCTACAGCTCCATAAAACTGGAGCTGGTGGGACTCGAACCCACGACCGAACATCAATGTAGTTCCTCGGAGCATTCGTCGCGAGAGTGTGCGAGCAGGGGACAACCGTCGGGCTAGACATGTGAGCGCTGCCGTATTGCTACGGAGCCAGGATTCGAACCCGAACCCGCGCTTTCACGCGAGTCGCTCGTGCCAGATGTAGTCCAGCCCAGCATTCCTCCTACTCAAATCTGATGTGCAAAGAACAGGTGGGACCGGTGTGCGCCGACAAGGGACTGCGGAGACGAACAATCCAAATGTAGTCTCACGCGGCATTCGGCGCGGTCCCGATTCGCCGGGCGCAGGATGGAACTGCGCCAGGCTAAGCATTCGTCAAAGCTCGATGGCTTCGATCAATCCAACCCAGTGATCGGCATTCAGTTCACCCGAAGCGAAGCTGGAGATCACCTTGAAGACCGAATCGGAGAATCCTCCGATATTCAGGATGTCTTCCCGCTCTGCCGCCTGGGTGGTGCGGTACGGCTGGATGTCGATGCAGACCATCCGGGCCTGTGGATTGCGCTGCTGGAACTGCGCCCACTGCTGCATCGTCGCGGTGGCGCCGCGGCCCCGGGCGGCATCGACCCACGACTCGTTGTCCGAGACATAGATCACCAGATCACCTTTTTCTCGCCGCTTATTCAGCCAGGCAAGGGGAGCGCTGCAATTCGTTCCGCCGCCACCGATCTTCGAAAGCTTCTCGGCGTTGGTCATTACGCTGTCGCGGGAGTTCAGCTGAACCTTCACGACATCGCACTCAAAGGGGAGCACCTCAGCGTCCGGATTCTTCCGGAGTATAGCCGCCGCGACCAGCGCCGCGACATCGACACAGCGGACCACTGAAGTTGCCCCCGGGCGGAAGCCGGTCACAGGGGACTGCATGGAACCGGAAACATCGGGGAACACCCAGACCTTTCCGTTGATCTGCGGGACGTTCTGGATCGCGACTTCCATCGCGTCCTGAAGCGCGTCACGGACCACCTTTGGCACGGCTGCGTCTGCCGAGGCGTACGCAGTCATCAACTGGTATGGGAAGACACGGGCTCGCTTGATCGCTTCGGAGCTACGGAGTCGAGTCGCGATCTTCGCAGTCAATTCGCGATCCTTGAACACGCCGTGACGAGCGAAGGTGTTGAGGTTCATCCGGGTCATCTGCCACGGCGCTTGCCGGGCGATGGCACTCCACTCAGCGGTGCCGAGGTTCAGCGCGGTCAGCATCTGAAACGGCACATTCGGGACATCACTGGTGCGGCGTGCCTTGAACTCCTCGAACTGTCGGACCAGTTCCGGGAGTGCCTCGGCCTTATGCTCGCGGTCGAGCAGGTATCCGTAGAGCGCCTCGCGCATCTCGTTTCCCGGGCGCGGGTGGACCATCTTGATCACATCGGCAAGAGACGGACTCTGGCCGACGGACGAGCGGAAAAGGACATCATCCGAGCGCTGCTCCAGCCAGTGCTGAACCAGGCGCTTTGGCGAAGTGCCGAGCGACTTCCGGCCGGTCACACCGGAGCGGAGAATCTGGACGAAATTGCGGAGCATTTTTCCATCATCGATCACACGCTCGAAGACCTTCCGGAGGAGCTGCGGCTCGTTGCGGGTAGCGAGCGAGGCGCAGAGCAGTGCGGGCATATCCTTCATGAAGCCCTGCTCACGGCAGTAGATCGCGGTCTTTGCGACGTACTCCGGGTTCACTGAGCGGCTCAGCTTCAGTACCGTGTCGAGCTGTGCTTCGGCGGTGGCGTAAAAAGTTCCGTTCAGGCAACCGGTCACCGCATACTGCGCCAGAGCGTGCTTCGGACCGAAGGCGTATGCAGGGGATCCCTCGTTGTTCAGTGCATCAGTGCGGGAAAGCTGCTTGCCGGGTGTTGTGGAGAAGAGGGTCTTGTTCGCCATCTCGTTGCCTTTCGTTGTTCTGCATCCCCTATTTGCAGAGTGCGTGCCACGGCCCTGGAGGAATGTTTCGGTGTGCTCATAAGTGCAACGAGGGGAGTTGGATATGAGATTAAAAATGTTTTGGAGGTAGAATGAAGGTGCTTTTTGAGGTGGTGAAAATACTAGCCGCTCCGCTAGAACTTATCCGTTCATCTATGCCTGCAAAGAAGTGTGTCGTTCTCGGACTGCTCGGAACCAACCTCGACCGGGGTGAAGGCCCCGAGCGGTGGGAGCAGTGGCGTCCGAGTGTCTCCCTTTGCCAGCATGAGGACCTGGTTTTCGACCGCTTCGAGCTGCTGGTGCAGCGGAAAAATCAGCCGCTCGTGCAGACCGTGGCTGATGATATCCGCTCCGTCTCACCGGAGACGGAAGTGGAGCTGACCGAGATCAGCATCGATGATCCCTGGGACTTCGAAGAGGTGTACGGCGCACTGCTCGACTTTGTGCAGGGCTATGCGTTCAAGCCGGAGCGCGAAAACTACTTTGTGCACATCACCACGGGGAGCCACGTGGCGCAGATCTGCCTTTTCCTCCTGACCGAGTCGCGCCAGATCCCGGCGCGCTTGATTCAGACCTCACCACCGGATCGCAGTCGGATCGGTGGTCCGGGGCGGTACACGATTGTTGATCTCGATCTCTCCAAGTACGACCGGCTGGCGGCACGTTTTGCGGAGCGGCAGAAAGAAGCCCGCACGTTCCTGAAATCCGGAATCGAGACGCGGAACAAACGTTTCAATCGGCTGATCGAGCAGATCGAGCAGGTGGCAATTTGTTCGCGGGATCCGATGCTGATCATGGGACCTACCGGCGCTGGGAAATCACACCTCGCGCGGCGCATCTTTGAACTGAAGAAGACCCGGCATCAGATCGAAGGCGAGTTCGTGGAGGTGAACTGTGCAACCATCCGTGGAGATGGTGCGATGAGTGCGCTCTTCGGCCATGTGAAAGGCTCTTTCACCGGTGCGTTGCGAGACCGCCCGGGACTGCTCCGCTCAGCGGATGGTGGGATGCTCTTCCTCGATGAAATCGGTGAGTTGGGATTGGATGAGCAGGCGATGCTCCTGCGCGCACTCGAGGAGAAACGGTTTCTTCCTGTCGGCTCGGACAAGGAGTCATGCAGTGATTTCGTTTTGATCGCGGGCACGAACCGCGATCTCTCGTCTGCGGTGGCGAAAGGCACTTTTCGTGAGGATCTACTGGCGCGGATCAATCTATGGACCTTTCACCTGCCGAGCCTGCGGGAACGCCCCGAAGATCTGGAGCCAAACCTCGAGTATGAGTTTGAGAAAGCATCGCGACGGAACAACACACGCATCACAATCAGCGCCGAGGCGAGGCGTGATCTCCTTGCGTTTGCGGAATCACCGGCAGCGAAGTGGAGCGCGAACTTCCGTGATCTGAATGCTGCCGTGACGCGCATGGCCACGCTTGCGCCTGGCGGACGAATTACCAAGGAAGTGGTAGCTGACGAGATCGCACGTCTGAAGCAGGCATGGCAGCATGCGCCTGCGACGGGCGGCGATGAGCAGTTGTTACGCAGTGTCTTGCCTGCTGAGGAGTTCGAGGAGCTTGATCTCTTCGATCAATGCCAGCTGGCCACCGTAGTCCGTGTCTGCCGGGAATCCGAATCGCTCAGTGAAGCGGGGCGCAAGCTTTTCGCTGTTTCGCGGACAAAACGAGGCGTCACCAATGATGCGGATCGCCTCCGCAAATACCTCGCTCGTTTCGGGCTGGTTTGGAAGAAGTGCCGGAGCGAGAGCGCCGATGTGTAGAGGCGGCTCTCT
>CBINJX010000636.1:0-3980 GCA_966251085.1 uncultured Verrucomicrobiales bacterium | reverse complement strand
GCTCCCGCGAAAACGCGCAGGAAATTGCGAAACAGTATTTCGAGCGCAAGATCGACATCATCCTCGGCGGCGGACGCCCTTTCTTCGATCCGAAGAAGCGGAAGGATCAACGTGATTTGAAGGCAGATTTCGTTGGCGCCGGATACACCGCCGTCCAGAACCGCAATGAACTCCTCGCAGCGCCGCTCTCGACGAAGCTTTTCGGGACCTTTGCGGATGGTCATCTCCCCTACTCGATCGATCGCAACCGTGATTCCAAGCTGCAGACACAGGTCCCTACCCTGGCAGAGATGACCCGTGCCGCCCTCGCACGACTCGAGTCCGCTCCCAACTTCATCCTGCAGGTGGAAGGCGCCCGCATCGATCACGCTGCGCACAACTCGGATGCCGCCGCAGCTATTAATGATCAACTCGCACTCGACGATGCGCTGAAGGTTTGCCTCGAGTTCATCGAGCGGAATCCCGACACGCTCCTCGTCGTCACCACTGATCACGGCAACTCCAATCTCGGCTTGAACGGAATGGGACCAAGCTATCGGCACAGCACCCAGCGATTCGCCTATCTCTCCCAGATCAAAGCCTCCTTCCCGGAGATCCTCAATGCCATCAAAAAAGCCGGAACAAAGATCAAGACGGCGCCTCTGCCCTCGGACAGGGACGATGTGATAGACGACACGAAATTGCCGTACGCCAAACCAGCGAAAAAATCTGTTAACGATGAGGATGAGGAAGAGGAGAAGACGACCAAAACTGTTGAGCTGATCTCGGCTTACCAGGTGGATCCCAAAGACATCATTGCGATTCTCGGAGAAAAAACGGGATTCAAAGTTTCCCAAAGGCGCGCTGAGATGTTTGCGCGGGTACTCGCAGGCGAAGATATGGCGATTTACGATCAGCTGGACACCGCAGTCAGCCAGCTGGGTCAGCTGATGGCCAATCGCCTCGGCATCGGCTGGACCGGCAACACCCACACCAGCGACTACGTCCCGATCGCAGCCTTTGGTCCGGGTGCGGAACGTTTCCGCGGATTCATCGATAACACGGATGTCTTCCGTCACTACACCGAACTTGCCGGTATCCGCTTCGAAAATCCGTCCTTGCCGATCATCACCGATGCCGGATTCGAAGCCGCGGCAGTTGAACGGATCGCCAGTTACACGGAACCGTTCGAGGAAAGCATGGCGTAAGTAAAAGCCAGCTCGAACTCAGCTTTCGACCCGGCGGTCGGCGGAGCAATCCCCACCTCCGGGTTTCTTTTTGTCCTCAAGCCCCCTGCCGCTACAACAATTCCGATATTTTTGGAAGACTGCGCAAAGTTTTCCTTGCCCACCCTCAATCCTTTGCTACTTTCATCGCCCTGTCACGAAACGGCAGACGACAAGATCGGCGAAGCCGCCGGTCACAAGTCTCTGAGTTCGTTTCACTTTCGGGGTCTTAGCTCAGTTGGTAGAGCGCCTCAATGGCATTGAGGAGGTCAGGGGTTCGAATCCCCTAGGCTCCACTCCCCCGGATTCCCGGGAGGAGAAAACACCCAGCTGTTATCTGTATCCTTGTCCCGCAGATACTTCCGCACTGGCTTCTACTCGCCACCGAGATTTCCGCCTGTAGAGGCACGGCAGCGAGGATCAGCGCCCCCTCTCAGGGGCGTCCCTCCAAGACTCGCAGCTGCCAAGCGATGAAACGGTTGTACGCTCCGATTTTGTGACCAATGAGAACGTGAGGGCGGAGGGTAAACCTTACTGCACCAACTGCGCTCGGTGGCCATGTCCGAGGGTGCCCAAAGACACCCCTGAGGGGTAAGAACAGAAGGGCGGGACAGATTAAGTAAATGAGCAAAATAGCACCAACGCCATATGAAAGCGTCGCCCCTCCACCAGACCAACGAGCACTCAACTTCATGTAAGGAGTCTGATTCTGGCGACGGCTTCGATGAAAGAGAAAATCTCGCCCCGCGTGGCGTGATAAAGTGCACCGACGATATAATCGTTGACCAAACGTCGAGAGGAAAAGGAAGTCGCAGCTTCGTTCTACAAAGCCATGACGCGCCTGACTCCTTCTCTGATAGTAGAACGGATGCTCGGATTGTATGTGGCACGTCTTCCGGGCAGTGCGTTCATTTCACGAGCGATCCCGCGTTCTGAGAGACTCAACTTACCTAGCGCATCGCTGAACGGAGCGGGATGCCGGGGATGGACCCGAAAAGATGTGTAGAGACCGCACATCGCTATCCACCAAGCGCACTTTCATTCTTCACGCGCTCCGCTCGTTGATTGCTCTCAAATATTACCTTTCAGCTCAGCACGCCTGCGCAGGGAGCGGGCGCTCCGCCAGCACACGGATCCTCGCGCGCACTCCATTTGCCCGGGCTTTTCGCACCGGCGCCGGAAGTCCATTCAGGGCCTCCAGGGCACGGCGGGCTTTGACCAGGGCGTATTGTGCGATGCGGCGCACCCACTCGTGGCTGACACCGAGCTTGGGGGCGAGCTGGCGGTAGGACATCTCTCCCAGCGGATGCAGTCCGTGTTTCAATGCGAGGATTTCCAGTTCTCGCTGATCGAGATCGTAGAGGCTGGCAATGGCTTCATCGATCATCTCCGCCCCGTCGAGAGTGCTATCCGGTGAGGGTGTTGTTTCATCGGGAAGCTGATCCACCCAGCTGCGTGCTTCCGGATCACTCGGATCTGTAGGCGCATCCAGGGAATGCACCTCTATCTTGTCAGCGAGGAGATCCGCGAGGTTTTCCTCGCTCATTCCAAGGCGCTCAGCCAGATCGGCATCGGTCGGTGTATAACCGAGTTCCGTACTGAGTTCGTCATTCAACCTCGAGAGCTTCCGCAGCCTCTGCGAACGCCAGATAGGGATGTGGACCGCTCTGGCCTGCTTGGTGATGGCCCGGTGGAGACGCTGCCGAATCCACACCGAAGCATAATTGTGGAACTTAGTTCCGAAGCTCGGATCGTATAGTTCCGCCGCCCGCATCAGCGCCAGGTTTCCCTCCGCGACCAAGTCGGAGAGCGGAAGCCCCAACCCACTGTACTGCCGGGCGATGCGGACCACCAGGCGGAGGTGAGTAAGCACGAGGCGTTCGCAGCGGTCACGTTCGGATTTCTCCTGACTCTGACCGTTGTTCTCGGCACCGGATTCCTCATCGGATACGGTTTGGGCGTTTACGTCGCGCAAATAGGAATCCAGCGCGGACCAGTCGCCACGGGTGGATTGGGTAAGGCGTTGCATAACGGTGAGGATTATTTACCGAATGCCGCGGTTTAGAATATTACTGCTTTTAATCGCAACCGTTAGCATTTTCCTCACTCCCATTCCGGAGTCTCTTTGCAAAAAAAGAACGGGCGACTCGGAGGAGTCGCCCGTGCAAATTACTGAGACCTGGTGGTGATCAGAAGGATCAGATCGCCTCGGCGATTGCCTCGCCGATCTCGCGCGTTCCCACACGCTGCGTCCCCTCGCTCCAGATATCTCCAGTGCGCAGACCGCGATCGATCACGGTCCGGATTGCCTGCTCGATCGCATCCGCAGCCTCAGTGAGACCGAAGGAATAGCGCAGCATCATCGCCGCGGAAAGAATCTGGGCAATCGGGTTTGCAATTCCCTTACCGGCAATGTCAGGAGCAGTGCCACCGCTCGGTTCAAAGAGGCCGAAGCGGCCAGTGGACGTTTCCTTGAGCCCCAGCGAAGCACTCGGGAGCATTCCGAGGGAACCGGCAATCATCGCCATTTCGTCGGAGAGAATGTCGCCAAAGAGGTTTTCCGCGAGCACCACATCGAAACCGCGAGGGTTCTTGATGAGCTGCATCGCAGCATTGTCCACATAGAGATGACTCAGCTCGACGTCCGGATACTGAGAGGCGATCTCGGTCACCGTACGGCGCCAGAGCACGCCATTCTCGAGGACGTTCGCCTTATCGATCGAGGTCAGCTTCTTACGGCGACCTTGAGCGGCCTTGAAGGCCACGTGTGCGATA
>CBINJX010000635.1:0-3988 GCA_966251085.1 uncultured Verrucomicrobiales bacterium | reverse complement strand
AGCCACAGGTGCCGATCCCGCAGGTGGTTGTCGACGTGGATCGCGAGCGCGCGCTTGCATATGGCCTGCAGGTCACCACGCTGAACGAACAGGTGACGGCATTGCTCAGCGGGCGTGTGGTGACGCAATTGCAGGAAGGGGAACAGCCGATTGAAGTGCTGGTGCGCCTCCCGAGCGAATGGGCAGATACACCTGAAGAGCTGCGTGCATTACCGATCGTCACACCGAGCGGGCAAACAGTTCCTCTGCGAGCGCTCGCGGATGTGCGCGAGACTCTGGGGCCCAACGTCATCAACCGTGAGAATGCACAGCGTCGAGTCGTGGTAACGGCCAATACGACAGAACGAGATCTGCAGTCCCTGGTGCAGCGCCTCGAAGCGGAGGTCCGTGCAAAGGTGAAGCTGCCTGAAGGTGCATTCGTTCGTTATGAAGGGGAATACCAGGCACAGCAGGAGGCCACACGTCGCATCCTTCTTCTTTCCGGCGCCGTACTGGTGGTGTTGGCGCTCATGCTCTACGGCTATTTTCGCAGCGGAGTGCTGACTGCTCAGGTGCTCCTCAATATCCCGCTTGCACTGCTCGGGGGCGTGTTGCTGACGTGGTTGTTGGTGGGCAACATCAGCATCGCCAGCCTTGTTGGGTTCATTGCGGTCGGCGGTATCGCTTCACGGAATGGGATCATGATGCTCTCTCATTATCTACACCTGATGAAACACGAGGGTGAAGGATTCACCCGAGCAATGGTGATCCGCGGCACCCTGGAGCGTCTGGTTCCGGTGCTGATGACAGCCCTTTCCGCAGGCGTGGCGCTATTGCCCCTGGTGTTCGCGGCAGGCGAGCCCGGCAAGGAATTGCTCCATCCCGTCGCCGTAGTAATCGTCGGCGGGCTCATCAGTAGTACCCTCCTTGATCTGCTGGTGACACCCGCAGTGTTTTATCACTTCGGACGCAGAGCCGCGGAACGGTCTCTGCGTTTAGGTGTGTCGGCTGCTGGGTAGTTGAAGAGCGGTTACAGGGAACCGCTGTCTCACTTCTCTTCCAGCCGTACCGCTGTCGGCACGATCACTGCATCCTTCATCCCATGCAGGATCTTCTTGTCCGCCGGGCATACCGTCGCGAGCGCACCGCGTAGCTCCGCTTTGTCATTCAGTAGGAAATAATACGGGCTGAGTCGCACGCGTCCGCGCATCGTCTCGATCTCATTCGTGGTCGCATTCTGGAACCGTTGCTCAACGATGCGCCCCTTGTGGAAGCGCTGCAGAATGTACGGATGGTGCGCAAAGGATTTCAGCGCACGCTGCACTGCCGCCTCCCATTCCCCCTGCGGTTCATCTGAACCTATCACCACACTGCGACTGCCCCATCCAATTTCCGAGAAACCGCTGATCTTCAGCACGAGATCCCGCTGCTTCTGGCTGAAATGCTTCAACTCCTCCCAGCTATTGATCTCCAGCCCCGGGATCACTGCATGTTGGGGCAGGGGGGTGGGATCGATGATCCACGTGTAAGGAATATGCTTCTGCAGTTCGAGGAAGTGCCGCTCGCTCAGTTCCCGACGCCAGAACTCCCGGAGCGGACGCATCCAGAACAGTGCAAACCAGAGCTTCTCCTCAATGTACGGTTTGAAAGGCGGTGTGACGGTAACGCTGCCCTGTACGGCAGCATCCATCAGCGCTGGAGCACTCGGGATATTCGGAAGATCGAAAAGCTCGAAGAAGCGATACACCGTCTTTGGCTGTGTCCCTGCGGCAGGGGGCGTGTACGTTTCCGCATCGAACACCCGGAGAGCGCCATCCGATTGTCGGCTGAGCCATTGCATCTCAGGACGATACGTCTCCGACTCCTTCGAAATGAGGATATCCGCATCCCCCACCGCTGCGCGGAAGCCGTCGATCATCCCGGTTGCACCCCCGATCACATCGTAGCCCATCGGGGCGTAGGTGTGATTCAGCCATGCAGTGAGGCCGATGCCGCCAGGAACCGTGTCGAGTTCAGCAATCGTGAAGCCTTCCTCCGTGAGAATCAGATCGGGCCGGATGACCCGAGGGACATCGTCCCGAAAACGTTTCTGCCTTGAATACTCGATCAACTCCGGCGGTTTTCCCCGGTCTACATAATCCGCAATCCACGCCGGCTGTTTGCCGGCGACGCTCATCTGATAGAGGAGATTGCAGGCACGGTTGAAGAGATTCAACCGGTGACCGAGCTTCTGAAGTTGCTCATCAAGTTTTGCGTCGATGAAGAATGGCTCAGGGGACAATAGCCATTCTTTCTCCGCAAAAAGTCCTTCCTCCGGGAAAGCCGCACGTACCGCAGCTATGTGGTCGGTGAGGTGGTGCATTGGATCAATGATAGACCTCGAAAACTTGAAAACGTCAGATCAGGAGCTTCAAAGCATACCGAACCAGATCCTCCGACGGAATCACCGCGCCGTCACTACCTCTCTCCTCGACCACTCTGCGGAGCGCCTTGTGCGCATCCAGTTGTTTGTAGCCGAGCGTGATCAGAGCCAGGACGGCATCATTGACCTGGATATCCTGAGGTGAAGGGGCGTGAGCCGCGCTGGCCGCCTCCCATGCTGCCGCGACGCCCACCTTATCCTTCAGCTCCACAATGATCCGCTCGGCGGTTTTCTTGCCGATCCCTTTCACCTGAGCGAGGGATTTGGCGTCGCCTTCCACCACCGCCGCCTTGAAGCTCATCACGCTCGTCCCGCTCAGCACATCCAAGGCGGTCTTGGGACCAATGCCTGAGACATGCGTCGTCAGCAGCCGGAACAGATCGCGTTCCGCCGCGGTCATAAAACCATAGAGCACATGTGCATCCTCGCGAATGCTCAAGTGCGTGAGAATCTTGATTTGCGCTCCGGGCGCGGGCAGCTTGTCGTAGCTCGAAAGCGGGATTAACACATGATAACCCACCCCATGAACTGCCACGATGACATGCGTTGGCAGCGCTTCAACCAAGGTGCCTTCGAGAAAGGTGATCATTGCGCGGAGGCTCCGATGCAGCGCGGCAAAGTGCAAGGTTCAAGCTATGTTCTCGCGCTGCTGGTTTGGCTCATCGCACTCGTCACCTGCCATGCCGAAGAACCGCTAAAACCAGAGAGCTGGCGTGTCTGGCTGGAGCCAAAATTCATGCGTGCGCCCGTGACTCAGCCCGTTGGCCAGGCGGAGCGAACCGTGCTCGCTGCTGGAGCGCTCCAGGGAGACGAACTCAATACCCTCTCGAAATCCGAGTGGGATGCGCTCGGAACCACTTGGGCAAACTTCAATCAACAGGCACGCACCAATGCCACCGCCGATCTTGCCACGCTCAAGCCGGAGTACGTTCGCAACCGGCGCAAGATCATCGAATACGCCATTCTGCGCTCCGAATTGCCCATTGTCGCCTCGGCCGTTCTCGCCCCCAAATTTCTCCAGCTCTTTCAGGATACACTCGGGCCGAAGGTGCTGGTTGCAGTGCCAAATCGATACACGGCATACGTGTTTCCTGCGCTGGCGACCAACTACACCGATTACGCCCCAATGATCTTTCGTGACTACCGTGCGACGCCCTTTCCGGTGAGTGTGGAGGTGTTTGAGTTCAGCCCGGAAGGGATCAAAGCCGTAGGCGCATACGAGGAGCCGTAGGGAGTGGATAGTTGAGAGTATCGAGTTGAGAGCCGCGCACAGGCAGGTCAAAGCGGGTGACGCTGGCAAAGTAGGGGCTGTTTACTGACTTCTGAGCTCGGCTTTGGCCAATTTTGCATCCGCTAATCTGGCCTTCTATCCCGAAGGGATTACGTCCCAAAGCCCAGGGTTGCGAAGCTACCCTGGGGAACGGTGAAGAGGAGCACCAACCCCAACGGGGTTGCGTCCGGAGAGGTGGTTGTAATCCACAGGCGACGCGTATGAGTGGGACGCAACCCCTTCGGGGTAGAGGCGCTTGTTGGTTTTCACCCAGGGTAGCTTCGCAACCCTGGGCTCTGGGACGGAACCTCTTCGAG